>NZ_JBHVAL010000011.1:0-134568 GCF_042667405.1 Paenarthrobacter sp. NPDC057355
GCGTCGTTAAGGGGTGCTTAGGCTACGTTGTTCTCGTAGTCCGTGTCCTTGGTTTCGCGGGTGAGCCAGAGTGCGATGAAAGTGACCACCGCAGCGGCTGCCATGTAGGCACCCACCAGCCAGGTGCTTCCATTGGCCGCGGACCACAATGCGATGGCCACGAAGGATGCGGGTGCCGCGCCGATCATGGACGACAGGTTGTAGGCCACAGCCGAACCGGTGTAGCGGACATTCGCCGGGAACAATTCGGGCAGGATGGCCGCCATGGGACCAAAGGTCAGGCCCATGAGGGTGAAGCCGACAATCAGGCCGACCATCGCGGCAGCCTGGCCCGGGCCGAACATGGTGAACCAGAGCGCACCGAAGACAAAGATGCCGGCGGTGACGCCAAGCAGGAACTTCCGGCGGCCCCATTTTTCGGCCAGGGGACCTGAGACCACGGTAAAGATGCCGAAGAAGACAACGCCGAAGATGAGCATCCAGAGGAAGTCCGAGCGGGAGATGCCCAGGCCCGGGACAAAGGCCGCGATCTGATCAGCGGTCATCGGCTTGCCTGCCTTTTCCGCCGCCGCCTGCGCGCCGGCCAGCGTGGGCTTGGTTCCGTAGGACAGGGTGAACGTGGTCATGATGTAGAACAGCACGTAGGTGGCAAACATGATGAACGTACCGGCCACCACGGGGCGCCAGTGGTTCTTGAGGGTTGCACCCAGGGGCAGCTTCTGGATCTTGTCCTGCTGGATGACCTTGGTAAAGGATGCGCTCTCCACGAGCTTGAGGCGGACGTACAGGCCCACGATGACCAGGACGGCGCTCAGCAGGAACGGCACGCGCCAGCCCCAGGCCAGGAACTCTTCCGGCGTCAGTGCCACGTTCATCCAGATGAAGATGACGTTGGCGATGATGAAGCCGATCGGCGCGCCCAACTGCGGGAATGTTCCGTAGATGGCTCGCTTGCCCTCGGGGGCATTCTCGGTGGCAAGCAAGGCCGCTCCGGACCATTCGCCACCGAGGGCGAGGCCTTGGAAGAAGCGCAGGACCACGAGGAGGAGCGGTGCCAGGATGGCCCAGCCGGGCATCGAAGCCGTGGGGAGGAGTCCGATCAGGAATGTGGCGATACCCATGGTCAGCAGCGAGGCGACCAGGGTTCCCTTGCGGCCGATCTTGTCACCGAAGTGGCCGAAGACCACCGCTCCGATGGGGCGTGCGAAGAAGGCAACGCCGAAGATCGCGAACGCACTGAGCAGCGCGTTGATGTCGGTGGCATCGGGGAAGAAGAGCTTCGGGAAGACGAGCACAGACGCAGTCGCGTACGCGTAGAAATCGTAGAACTCGATCGTGGTACCGATCAGGCTGGCGAAGATCACCCGCCCCCGCGAGTTCACCGGTCGAGTGGACTCGCCTTCCTTGGATGGTGCAGTGGAAGACATGTTGTAGCAGCTTTCGTTCACGCCGCGCGGTGCCTGAGCGCACCGCCCGGAGGAGGAATATTTGAGAGTTCAATAATAGTTCCCGATGTCCATTCACTGGACAACTTAGTCCAGTATTCGGACTCTTCGGAAAGTCCCAGTATGTGGTCTGCGACACAATACCTCACCACGGCCTCACGCGCTGGTGACCGCGCTGATAGGGAAATGTCACAGCCCGTTTACAAAGGGCGCCTGTCCGCGAAATGCGCCAAACCTACCTTGGAATAACACCCACCCCACCAAGGAGGCACTCCGTGACTGTTGAAAGCACCGCAGATGCACTGGCTCCAGTCCAGTCCACTGCTGCTGCCACCACCACCCTTGAACACCGCCCCGGCCGCTGGATTGCCAACTGGGATGCCGAGGACAAGGGCCAGTGGGAAGCCGAAGGCCGGGTCATTGCGAAGCGAAACCTGTACTGGTCCATCTTCGCCGAATTCCTCGGATTCGTAGTCTGGCAGCTGTGGTCCATCGTGGTTGTTCAGCTCCCCGCAGCCGGCTTCACCTTCGACACCAACCAGATCTTCTGGCTCATCTCCATCCCCAGCCTCGTAGGCGCGACACTGCGTATCCCCTATACCTTCATGGTTCCCAAGTTCGGTGGCCGTAACTGGACCATCGTCTCGGCGCTCCTGCTCCTGATCCCCACCACGGGATTGGCGCTCTGTGTTTCGAACCCGCAGACTCCATTCGGCGTCATGCTCCTCATGGCCGCACTCGCGGGCTTCGGCGGTGGCAACTTCGCCAGCTCAATGGCCAACATCACCTTCTTCTACCCCGCCCGCGAAAAGGGCTGGGCTCTTGGACTGAACGCAGCAGGCGGCAACCTGGGTGCCGCCGTCGCACAGCTTGTAGTACCCATCGCCATCACCTTGCTGGCGGCCGGAACCGTGAACCTGCCCATGGCCGGCATCATCTGGATCCCGCTGATCATCATCGCCGCCTTCGGCGCCTACAAATACATGAACAATCTCACCAGCGCCAAGGGTGACGTGGCCGGTTCCCTGGCCGCCCTCAAGGAACCGCACCTGTGGATCATGGCGTTCCTGTACATCGGCACTTTCGGCTCGTTCATCGGTTTCGCTGGTGTCTTTCCCAAGCTGATCAAGGACTACTTCCCGGACTTCTCTTCGATCCACGTCGGTGCAGTGGCATTGTCCCTGGCCTTCCTCGGCCCCCTGGTCGGCTCCCTCGCCCGGCCTTATGGCGGGCGCATGGCCGACCGCATGGGTGGGGCGCGCATGACCATCACCGCGTTCGCATCGATGGCTGTCATCACCCTCACCATGGTCTGGACGTTGCCACTGAAGAACTTCTGGCTCTTCCTGTGCCTGTTCCTCCTGCTCTTCGTTTCCAGCGGCTTCGGAAACGGTGCCACCTACCGCATGATTCCGGTCATTTTCGCAACGTCCAGCCGCGCAGCCCGCTCCGGTGCCGACAGCGCTGCCACGGCACGCCTGGCAGCATCTTCCCTGGGCCTGATCTCGGCGATCGGCGCCTACGGCGGCTTCGTGATTCCGCAGGTGCTCAACGCCTCCAACACGGCCAGCGGTTCCTACACCCCGGCGTTCTACGGATTCGTCGCCGCCTATGTGCTGATGCTGGCCGTGTGCTGGTTCTGCTACATCCGCCCAGCCCGCCAGCGCAACACGATCGGACACATCTAGATGCCCAACGGCGCCGAGACCCACTGCCCCTACTGCGCGCTCCAGTGCGCCATGACGTTGAGCCCGGCCACCCCTGAGGTGGCGGGTCAGGCGCCAGCGGCCGCAGCGCCAGCCCAGCCCGCCGCGCCCCTCGAAGTTTCCGGGCGCGACTTCCCCACCAACCGGGGCGGGCTGTGCCGCAAGGGCTGGACATCGGCGTCGTTGTTGCGTCACAACGGCCGCGTCACCGAACCACTGCTCAAAGGCTCTGACGGCGTTCACCAGCCGATCTCCTGGGACCAGGCCCTCACGCTCATCACGGCGGCGGTCAAGGACACGCAACGGCAGTACGGAAACGACGCCGTTGGAGTCTTCGGCGGCGGAGGCCTCACCAATGAGAAGGCGTACATGCTGGGCAAGTTTGCCCGTTTGGCCCTTCGCACTTCAAGGATCGACTACAACGGCCGGTTCTGCATGTCTTCGGCCGCAGCGGCCGGGAACCGCGCGTTCGGCGTTGACCGGGGGCTCCCCTTCCCCGTCACGGACCTGGATTCCGCATCAGTGATCCTCATGCTCGGTTCCAACGTTGCTGAAACCATGCCGCCATTCGTCCAGCACCTGCAGGGCGCACGCGATGCCGGGGGTTTGATTGTGGTGGACCCTCGCCGCTCGGCTACTGCGGCGTTCACGTCCGACGGCGGCGGCCTCCATCTGCAGCCGACTCCCGGCACTGATTTGGCGCTCCTTTTGGGCATTTCGCACGTAGTGGTCCATGAGGGGCTGGTGGACTCTGCTTTCGTGGCGGCCCGCACCTCCGGCTACCCGGCACTGGTCCGAAGCCTCTCCGCCTTCTGGCCGGAACGGGTCCAGTCCATCACCGGCGTCCCCGCGAACCTCATCCGGGACACCGCACGCCGTCTCGCCCAGGGGGCACGAGCCGGCGGCAGCTACATCCTCAGTGGCCGCGGCGTTGAACAGCATGTGGACGGCACCGACACCGCAACGGCCGCCATCAACCTCAGTCTCCTCCTGGGCCTGCCGGGGTCCGCGCGCAGCGGCTACGGCACCCTGACTGGCCAGGGCAACGGCCAGGGCGGACGCGAACACGGGCAGAAAGCCGACCAGCTCCCGGGATACCGCAAGATCACGGACCCTGCCGCACGCGCGCATATCGCCTCCGTGTGGGGAATCGACGAGTCGCTCATCCCAGGTCCCGGTCTGCCCGCCGTCGAACTTCTCAAGTCACTCGGAAAGCGCGACGGCGTTCGTTGCCTTTTCGTGCACGGCGCCAACGTGGTGGTGTCGGCGCCGGACACGAATGCCGTCACTGCCGCCCTGCGCGAACTGGACTTCCTGGTGGTCTGCGACTTCTTTCTCTCAGAGACGGCCATGGAAGCGGACCTGGTTCTGCCAGTGACCCAATGGGCTGAAGAAGAGGGCACCCTGACCAACCTTGAGGGACGGGTGATCCGGCGTCGGCGTGCGCTGACACCTCCCCCGGGTGTCCGCAGCGAATTGTGGTTGATGGCGCGTCTTGCCGAGCTATTGGAAGCGCCATCAACGTTCAGTGACGACCCCGAGACCGTATTCGAGGAACTGCGATTGGCTTCTGCCGGTGGCTTGGCCGATTACTCGGGCATCGACTACGCCATGTTGGACCGCGGCGAAGCTGCCTACTGGCCCTACCCTGTGGGCAGCAGCGGCACTCCCCGACTGTTTTCCGATGGCTTCGCCCACAGCGACCGCCGGGCCGTGATGGTTCCCGTGACACCATCAAAGCGTGCCGTGCGTTCATTCGCCGATGATTCGCTGGCCCTGGCCACCGGACGCCTGCTGGAGCACTACCAGTCCGGCTCGCAGACGCGGCGTGTGGCTGACTTGTTGACGGCTCAGCCCCAGGTGCGCCTGCTCATCCACCCCTCGACGGCGGCCTCCCGTGGGATCGCCGACGGCGACTACGCCACGGTATCCAACGAGCGCGGCGAGGTCCTGTGCCGTGCCGAGTTGAGCAATTCGGTGCGCCCGGACACGGTGTTTTTGCCCTTCCACTTCCCCGGCCAAGAGAACGCCAACCGGCTCACCGAGGCGGCTACTGATCCGATCTCCGGCATGCCGGAATTCAAGACCAGCCGGGTCTGGGTCCGGCGCGCTGTTTCCAACCCCGTCCCCGCGGCCCTGGTGGACGCGGGACTGCCATTGCACGCCGAGGAGGCTTCATGAGCGAGCGCATTGTTGTTGTTGGATTTGGCCCTGTGGCCGCGCGTCTGGTGGACGAATTGCTGCCTGCGGTCCGCTCGGGGCTTGTGCAGCTGCTGGTGGTGGGCCATGAGGCCCAGGCAGCCTACAACCGCGTCATGGTGGCCGAACTGGGGGTTGGCCGGACGACTCCCGAGGCCTTGGCCATGGCCGACGCTGCTGATCTGGAAGCTTCGGGTGTCGAAGTCCGACTGGGGACTGCTGTGACAAGGATCGACCGGGCCCGGCAGAACGTTGTCCTCTCCGATGGCACCACTGAACATTACGACCGGCTGGTCTTCGCCACAGGTTCACGGCCTGTCATCCCCAATCTCACCGGGCTCAATCCCGATCCTTCCGCGCCGGTCCTGCCCCCGGGTGTGATCACCCTCCGTGACCTGAAGGACGCGGCCGTGCTGCGTTCCGCCGTAGCCGGGCGCAAACGCGTGGTGGTCCTGGGCGGCGGCGTGCTCGGTCTTGAGACGGCTTTGGCTGTGTCCGAGGAAGGTGCCCAGGCAACCGTGGTCCATAACGGCCCGTTCCCGCTGGGCCGCAGCATCGACCGCGGCAGTGGCTCGGTGCTGACTGCCAGCCTCCGGGCCAACGGAGTCCGGATGGCCGGCAACGCCCGTTCAACCGGCGTCGAAACCGTGGGTCCTGGCGGCTCGTTCTCAGCTTTGCTGCTCGACGACGGTTCCGCGATCGACGGCGACCTGCTGGTCCTGTCCTGCGGCGTGCGGCCACGGATTGAGCTCGCTGAGCGCTGTGGCCTGCCTGTAGGCCTGGGTATTTTGGTGGACCATCATCTGCGTACGCACCACGAGCCGCACATGTTCGCGATCGGGGATTGCGCGGAGGTGCGCTGCGCCGATGCCTCCTGCGTGGAGTGCCGGACCGCTGGCGGTCCTTCCGGCCTGGTAGGCCCAGGGTGGAGGCAGGCCGAGTGGCTGGCGGAATACCTCGTCGTCTTGGCCCGTGACGGGCAGTCCGCAGCGGATTCCCTGGAACCGCTGGCCGCTGAGAAGCCAGGAGTCGTTGTCCTGAAGGCCCGGGGCATCAACTTGGCCGTCGCCGGCGACAACCAGGCCGATCCGTGGGACGAGGAACTGCTCGAAGCCGGGGCTGCTCCCGGCCGCGCCCGCCGTCAGATCTCGCAGTGGGCCGACCCCGAGCACGGACGGTATGTGAAGATGACCACCCGTGGCGGGGTTCTGGAAGGTCTGGTTGCCGTGGGCATGCCCAGGACTGCCGCTGAACTCGTGATGCTCTTCGAGCGCTCCTCGGAGTTGCCCGCGGACCGCTCCTTGCTGCTGCGGCTCGATGGCCCGGACCAACTCGACACAGGGACTGCCAACAATGATCCCCAGCGGACCGTGTGCCGCTGCGCAGGTGTCAGCGCGGGGAGCATCGCGGACTCAGTGGTGGAAGGCTGCTCAACAGTGGCGGAGGTTTCCAAGGCGACCCGCGCAGGAACCGGCTGCGGTGGCTGCCACGAAGACATCAAGGGCCTCATCGAGAAGCACTTCCAGGGGGCAGTTGCCTGAGGGTGCTCCGCGGAATCGCTGGAAAGCTGCGGGTTAGCCGGAAGGTTCCCTGCGTACTTGCCGCTTTCCAGCGAAGTCGGGTGGCGGCAGCCAGCCCGTGGAGCGACAAGCTACATGTGCACGTGCAAACGGCGCGCGGCCTCGGAGATCGAACCGGTCAGCGACGGGTATACGGTGAAGGCACTGGCCACATCATCCACGTGGAGCTTCTGGGTGACAGCCACGGAGATCGGGAAGATCAGTTCCGAGGCGTTCGGTCCCACCACCACGCCACCAATGACGGTGCCGGATCCCTTGCGGGCGATGATCTTGACGAAGCCGTCCTTGGTGTTGCGCATCTTGGCACGGGCGTTGCTGAGCAGAGAGAGCATCACGACGTCGCCCTGGTACTTGCCGGAGGCGAGATCGGCCTCGGAAACGCCCACGGAGGCAATCTCCGGAGAAGTGAAGATGTTCGATGCCACCTGGTTGAGCTTGAGCGGCTTCACGCCGTCGCCCATGAAGTGGGCAATGGCGATGCGGCCCTGCATGGCCGCCACGGACGCCAGCGCAAAGACGCCCGTGCAGTCGCCGGCAGCGTAGATGTTGGGCGCAGTGGTGCGGGAAACGCCGTCGACCTTGATGTGGCCCGATTCGGTCAGCGTTACGCCGGCTTCCTCAAGTCCGACCCCTGCGGTGTTCGGGATGGATCCGACACACACCAGGCAGTGTGAGCCCGTCACTACGGACCCGTCACCCAAGGTGACCTTTACGCCGTCGTCCGTCCGCTCTACCGCATTCGCGCGGGACTTGGACAAAACACGGACGCCGCGGCGTTCGAAGACGCCCTCCAGCAACTTGGCAGCGTCCGTGTCCTCGCCGGGCAGGACCTGGTCACGGCTGGAAATCAGGGTGACCTTGGAGCCCAGGCCGTTGTAGGCGGAGGCGAATTCGGCACCGGTGACACCGGATCCCACCACGATCAGTTCCTCGGGCAATTCGTCCAGGTTGTAGATCTGGGCCCAGTTGAGGATGCGTTCGCCGTCGGGCTTTGCCGTGGGAAGCTCGCGCGGGTGGGCGCCCACTGCCAAGAGGATGGCGTCGGCGTCGATGGTCCGCGTCCCTTCCAGGGTCAGGACCTCGATGGTGTTGTTGTCCAGCAGTTTGCCGGAGCCAATGACGATTTCCACGCCCAGGCGCTCGAGGCCTGCGCGGATGTCGTTGGACTGGCCATGGGCCAGGTTCAGGACGCGGTCGTTGATGTGCTTGAGGTCGGCGCGGGGCTTGGAAGCCGCGCCGTCGCCGTCGAACTTGACTCCCAGCTCGTCCGCCTCGCCTACGCGGGTCATGAGATCGGCGGTGGCGATCAGGGTCTTGGAAGGTACGACGTCGGTCAGCACGGCGGACCCGCCGAGACCGGCGCGCTCGACGATGGTGACGTGGGCACCCAGTGAGGCGGCTACCATGGCGGCTTCATATCCGCCGGGACCACCTCCCAGGATCGCGATACGGGGGGCACTGAAGTCAACTTGGGTGGTCACAATCCTCAATTCTCGCTTATTGCTCCGCAGGCTGCCACTCAGCCGAGCCTCACCTGCACCCCTACCTGATTGCGGCGGGGGCAAGGTAGCTTGTACCAGTGAGTAACACTGAGCTGATGAACACAGACCCCTTTGAAGCCGCCCAGGCCGCCGCAGACTTCATAGCCGCCGAGACCGGCGTCGAGTCCCACGACGTAGCGCTGGTGCTCGGATCCGGCTGGGCCGAGGCCGCCGATCTCATCGGCGAGACCACGGCTACGTTGAATGCCTCCGAGGTGCCCGGCTTCCACAAGCCGGCCGTGGTGGGCCATGTGGGCACCATCCGCTCCGTGCTCACCAAGGAGGGCAAGCGGGCCCTGGTCCTGGGCGCCAGGACGCACTACTACGAAGGCCGTGGCGTCCGTTCCGTCGTCCACGGCGTCCGGACAGCTGCTGCCGCCGGTTGCAAGACACTGGTCCTGACCAACGGCTGTGGCGGGCTCAACGAGGACTGGACGCCTGGCACCCCTGTGCTGATCAGCGATCACATCAATCTGACGGCAACCTCACCGCTTGAGGGCGCAACGTTCGTGGACCTCACCGACCTCTACTCCTCCCGCATCCGGCAGTTGGCGCGGGAAGTGGATTCCTCGCTGCAGGAAGGCGTGTACGCACAGTTCACGGGTCCCCACTACGAGACGCCGGCGGAGGTGCAGTACGCCAAGCGGATCGGCGCGGACCTGGTGGGCATGTCCACGGCGTTGGAAGCCATCGCCGGCCGGCACGCAGGCATGGAAGTCTTCGGGATCTCTTTGGTGACGAACCTCGCCGCAGGCATCAGCCCGGTTCCCTTGAGCCACGCTGAGGTGCTGGAGGCCGGGCAGGCAGCCGGCAAGCGGATTTCGAAGCTCCTGGCGGAGATCATCGCCAAGCTGTAACCCCGCTCTTTAGGAGCAACGCGGGGTCACTTATGGCCCATGTTTGTCGTAAACATGGGCCATAAGTGACCCCGCGTTGTTTTTAACCGGGGGGTAAACGCACAGTAAATTCACAGATTAAAACAGATTTATTGCGCAACATTTGATTCCCGACGGCGGGATGTGCCACGCGCGCACGTTGGCAATGTAAGCGCTTGCGCATGTACTGGCGAGTAGCTGTTTGGGCCCCTGAAACACCCTTTGATTTGCGGCCTAACACGTGTCTAGCGTGGAGTCTGTTGCGGCAAGTCGACGTGCCGGAACCACCTGTGGTGTGCGCCCTGAAGGGCACTCACCGCCACCTCGAAACGATGGCGTCCTTCGAAGACGCCACCAGCGGATCGATGGACGCCTGAGTCGAGACCCCAACCGGGGAACAGGGCATGCGCCCCACTCCACGAAGTCCAACACTCCGCGAGAAGAGCAAGCATGAACACGCACTCAAACCCACGACGGCCACGGCGCCGCCTGCAACGGGCAGTAGCCGTCGCGGCAGCCGCCAGCGTAGCGGGCACCATCCTGCTGGTGACGCCGGCCGCACAGGCAAACCTGCCTGCCGACCCGCCGTCGAGCACCATGCCGGCACCCACGCCCGGCTTCCCACTGCCGTCGCTGCACACCCAGCAGGCCTACGACCCGGCCGCCAACTTCACCTCGAAGTGGACCCGCGCCGACGCCAAGCAGATCATGGCCCAGAGCAACCCCAACGTGGCGCCGGGCCAGAACTCCATGAGCCCGAACGTCACCATGCCGGAGATTCCCAAGGACTTCCCGGCCATGAACGACGACGTGTGGGTATGGGATACGTGGTCGCTGACTGACGAGAATGCCAACCAGATCAGCTACAAGGGCTGGGATGTCATCTTCGCCCTGGTGGCCGACCGGCACGCCGGCTACGGCTTCGACCAGCGCCACTGGAACGCCCGGATCGGCTACTTCTTCCGGAAGACCAACGCCGATCCCGCCAAGGACAAGTGGAACTACGGCGGACACCTCTTCCTGCCCAACACGTCCATCGGCAACACCGAATGGTCCGGCTCCACACGCCTGATGCAGGGCAACAAGATCAACGTCTTCTACACGGCAACAACGTTCTACGACGTCGCTGAGCGGAACGCAGGTGGCGGCGGGATCGCCCCGGACGCCGTGATCGCCAAGGCACTGGGAAACATCCACGCCACCAAGGATGGCGTGAGCTTCGACGGCTTCCAGCACACCAAGCTCCTGGAACCGGACGGAAAGCTGTACCAGAACAAGGCCCAGAACCCGGGCTTCGCCTTCCGTGACCCGTACACCTTCGCCGACCCGGCCCACCCCGGCAAGACGTTCATGGTGTTCGAAGGCAACACCGGAGGCACCCGCGGCTCCTACAAGTGCAAGCAGGAAGACCTCGGCTACCAGCCAGGCGATCCCCACGCCGAAACAGTGGACCAGGTCAACAGCACCACTGGCGCCTGGTACCAGACCGCCAACGTAGGCCTAGCTGTCGCCGACAACAAGGACCTGACCAAGTGGAGCTTCCTGCCGCCGATCCTGTCAGCGAACTGCGTCAACGATCAGACTGAGCGTCCGCAGATCTTCATCCAGAACGAGAATGGCAAGAACAAGTACTACTTGTTCACCATCAGCCACCAGTTCACGTACGCGGACGGCATGCGCGGTCCTGACGGCGTCTACGGCTTCGTCGGCAACGGCGTCCGGTCGGACTACCAGCCGGTCAACAACAGCGGCCTGGCGCTTGGTTCGCCGACGGACCTGAACATGCCGGCCAACGCGCCGGAGGGTCCTGACCCTCGCCAGAACGGTCGTCAGTTCCAGGCCTACTCGCACTACGTGCAGCCCGGCGGCCTGGTGCAGTCGTTCATCGACAACGTGGACGGCGTCCGCGGCGGTTCGCTCTCCCCGACCGTGAAGATGAACTTCAAGGCCGGCGTGACGCAGGTTGACCGCAGCTTCGGCCAGAACGGCCTCGGTCCGTTCGGCTACCTCCCCACCAACGTGCGTGTTGGCGGCGAAGGCCACTACAAGTAACACCGGCCCCTACGGCCCCGGCGGGGTGCGTCGGCCACAAGCCGGCGCACCCCTGCCACCCCCAACCTTCAGGATTCTCCCCATGACTCATCCCAGCCCCCACCTGTCCCGCCGCCAATTGCTGGCCGCAAGTGCCGCCGTCGTCGTCGCCTTTTCTGCTGCCTCCTGCACAGCAAGCCCGACGCCGGCCCCCACCCCGGCGGGCAGTACGCCTACCGCTTCGGATCCGTGGCGGCCCGTGGCCCATTTGACGGCAGAGAAGAACTGGCTCAACGATCCCAACGGGCTGGTCTACCACGACGGCACCTACCACGCGTTCTACCAGTACAACCCGCGCGGAAACTCGTGGGGCAACATGTCCTGGGGCCATTCCACCAGCAAAGACCTGGTCAACTGGGAGCAGCAGCCTGTAGCCATGGAGGCAAGCGCTGCGGAAGAGATCTTCTCCGGCTGCATGGTGATGGACAGCAACAATGCTTCGGGCCTTGGCTCGGCCGGGAACCCGCCGATGGTAGCCCTCTACACCAGCGCCTACGGCAAGAACGGCGCCCTCCCCCAAGGCGCCCAGGCACAATCTGTCGCGTACAGCCTGGACAGCGGCACCACCTGGCAGAAGCACTCAGGAAACCCTGTGCTCAACCTCGCGCCCACCAACAACAACTTCCGTGACCCCAAAGTCTTCTGGTACGAGCCCGGCCAGTACTGGGTAATGACCACGGTCGTGGCCGACGCCCAGGTGGTCAAGCTGTTCAAGTCCACCGACCTGCTTCACTGGGATTACCTCAGCGATTTCTCCGGCGCCGGCGCGCAGGGTGGCCTGTGGGAGGTGCCTGAACTTGTGCACATGCCGGTGGAAGGCTCCACGGCCAAGAAGTGGGTGATGCTGCTGAGCATCAACCCCGGCGGCATTGCCGGCGGCTCCGGCATGCAGTACTTCGTGGGCGAATTCGACGGGACCCGCTTTACCGCCGAGAACGCAGCGGCCCCCGATGCTCCGTTGACCGAGTCGCAATGGCTGGACCACGGAGCCGACTACTACGCGGCCAATTCGATCTCCCACGCTCCCGGGGACAAGCCGGTGCTGCTTGGCTGGATGGGCAACTGGGACTACGCGCAGAACGTACCCACCACTCCCTGGCGCGGCTCCATGGCGATTCCCAGGGAACTCACGCTGGTCCGGGGAGAACGCCGCTATGAGCTCCGCTCGGCAATCGCCACCACAGCCAGGGAAGCACTGGAACGCCGGCGCGGTGAGGTCAGAAACAAAAACCTCACCGTGGACTCCTCGGTCCAGGACCTGGGTGGTGACTTCGAGGGTCGCAGCCAGCTGATCGAACTCGAACTGGACCTAATTTCTGCGCAGGAAGCCGGCATCATTGTCCGCCGGTCCGCCGACGGTAAATCCGGTCTGCGGATCTCCTACACCAAGGAAAGCCGGACACTGAAGGTGGACCGTTCGCAGGCGGGGACCACCAACTTCTCCGAGAAATTCAGCCCGTACCACCAGGTCCAGCTGCCCTCTGCCGAAAGCGACGGGAAGGTCCACCTCACCATCCTCCTCGATTCCTCCTCAGTGGAAGTTTTTGCCCAGGACGGTGTGGCAGTTATCTCGGACACGTTCTACCCGGATTGGGACGCCACGGGAACCTCGGTGTTCGGCACGGACGGAGAGGCCCGCTTCGACGTGCGCTCGCGTCCGTTCTAAGGCAACGCGGGGTCAGATATGGCCCATTACGACCCGATTTATGGGCCATATCTGACCCCGCGTTGCCCTTGCCGTGCGCAATGAGGATAGTTTTGTCCCTATGACATCCAGTGATGCCGCACGTGAACAGCTGATCAACGACGCCCGCCAATGGGCCGCCCAGGACCCCGATCCAACGACGACGGCGGCCCTCCTGGAGCTTGCCGACCTCGCCGCTGCGGGGGACGCGGGAGCGGCCCAGGAACTGGGCGACAGCTTCAACGGCACCCTCCAATTCGGCACGGCGGGCCTTCGCGCAGCCCTCGGCCCCGGCCCGAACCGCATGAACCGCGTGGTGGTACGCCGGGCAGCGGCAGGTTTGGCGGCATTCCTCACCGAAGCAGTAGCCGCAGCATCCCCGGGAACCCGCCCGCGCGCCGTCGTTGGCTTTGACGCCCGCTACAACTCGGACATTTTCGCGGAAGAAACCGCAGCGATCTTCACTGCCGCCGGGATCGAAACCTTCCTCATGCCGGCCGCCCTTCCGACGCCGTTGCTCGCCTACGCGGTCAAGAACCTGGAGTGCGACGGCGGCGTGATGGTCACCGCCAGCCACAACCCGCCGCAGGACAACGGGTACAAGGTCTACTTGGGGCGGCATGCAGTAGCTGAGAGCGGCCGTGGGGCGCAGATCGTGGCGCCGTACGATGCCATGATCGCGGCCAAGATCGAAGCCGTCGGTGAGCTGGAGTCCATTGAACTGGCCGACTCCGGCTGGTCGGTGCTGCCGGCGTCCATAGCCTCGGACTACGAATCGGCCATCGCCAAGCTGGTGGATCGGCAGCACTTCCCGGCGCGGGACTTGAAAATTGTTCTGACGCCCATGCACGGCGTTGGTGGCGGGACGGCCGTCTCCGTCCTGAACGCAGCGGGGTTCAATGATGTCACCCTGGTGGCCGAGCAAGCTGAGCCGGATCCGGACTTTCCTACCGTTGCCTTCCCGAATCCGGAAGAACCCGGCGCTTTGGACCTGGCACTCGCCGCTGCCGAGGAGGCTGGGGCTGACATCGTTTTGGCCAATGATCCCGACGCCGATCGTGCTGCGGTTGCCGCCCTGGACCCCGCGACGGGTGCCTGGCGCATGCTGCGTGGCGACGAAGTTGGAGCGTTGCTCGGAGCGCACATTGTGGCCCGGTTGGCTGCAGCGGCTTCCTCGGAAGAACCGCACACCGGTGTCTTCGCGAATTCGATCGTGTCCTCACGGCTGCTTTCCCGGATCGCGACTTCCGCTGGGTTCGCCCACGAAGAAACGCTCACGGGCTTCAAGTGGATTTCCCGGGTTCCCGGCCTGACCTACGGGTACGAGGAAGCATTGGGTTACTGCGTGGCGCCGGAGCTGGTCCGCGACAAGGACGGCATCTCAGCGGCAGTGCTGATTGCCGAGATGGCCGCGGCTGCCAAAGCCGAGGGCAAAACGATCTTCGACACCCTGGACGACCTCTATCTGGTGCACGGTCTGCACGCGAGCGACCAGTTGAGCATCCGCGTGGCCGATCTGGGCCTTCTCGATGCCATGATGAACCGCCTGCGGGTCAACCCGCCCGAAGCGTTCGGAGGTTCCGCCGTCGAAGTGTCCACGGACCTTGCGGAAGGAAGCGACGCACTGCCTCCCACGGACGGGCTGCTGTACCTCACACGGGACCAGAGTCGCGTCATCATCCGACCCAGTGGCACCGAGCCCAAACTCAAGTGCTACCTCGAAGTCATCCGCCCCGTGGAATCCGCGGCGGAACTACCCGAAGCGCGCCAAGCGGCACGGATCGCCCTGGACGATGTGCTCAGGGACGTCCGCGAAGCACTGGGCCAGTAGCTTTCAGGCGGATTGCTGGAATCCGACCTCAACAAATCCGTCCACAAGGCGGGTAGCGAAGACCTCGAGACTGAGTTCGGCGTTGCTGAAGCACTCGCCTGTTTCGAGGTCGTAAACCTCTTTGTGCAGCGGTGAAGCTATGGTGGGCCGGCTACCGCGGGAGCCGATAATTCCGCGCGCCATGACATTGGCGAGGGTAGCCGGGTCCTGCTGGGCGACGGCAAAAACCTTCGAGTGCCCAGTTGCCACCGACGGTCCTGTGCGGAAGAGCGCAACCTGGCGCCCTGCAATCAACGCGGCCTCTCCCCAAGCGGGCTCGAGCTCCTCAAGCGGGCAAACCCGGTGCCAGGCGATCTCCCCGGTCAGGTCTTTGGCGCCGTTCAGAGTCCCGGCGCGGTCCAGAATTACGGTCATTTGAGCCCCTCTCGCTGTGCCCGGCAAGGGCGTGTTCCACTGCCGCATCTGCCGGACCTGGCCACACTTGCGGCCACTCCTCCACGCTAAAACCGGGGTGTTTCGTCCGGGGTGCGCATTTGTGTCCGATTGGTAAAAGACACCTCACGCCTGCCGAAATGCGTTTGTGATGCAGAAGTTAAGACCACGAAACAAACGGGAAACTGAAGCGAAACTGCGCCTTCCTAGGCTGGGACCACAAGTTGCGGAGATCCGTCTGCACCATTTGCGAAAGGCCCACCAGTGACCGGACACACTTCAAGCACAGGGACCCCACGTCGCGTCGTCGTCGTCGGCGGCGGGCCCGCTGCCCACCGCTTCACCGATGCCATGGTCAATCGCGGTCTTGAAGGCTGGCAGCTAACGGTACTGGCGGAGGAGGCTCATCTCCCCTACGACCGTGTGGCGTTGAGCAAGGCCCTTACGGAAACCGGCGTTGACCTCACCTTGGGCGACGCCGCAATGTGGGACCACCCGGCCGTGGAACTGAAGACCGGCGAGCGCGCGGTCAGGATTGATGCCACGGCCAAAAGCGTCCTCACCGCATCCGGTAACAAGTACGAGTACGACGAACTGGTGGTCGCTTCCGGTTCGGACGCCGCCCGCCTGCCGATTCCGGGAGCTGAGCACACGCATGTTTACCGCACCCTTGAGGACGTGTGGTCCATCAACAAGGCAATCGCGGAATTGACCGCGAAGCTTGGCCGAAAGGTCAATGCGGTCACCATCGGCGGTGGCCTGCTGGGCCTCGAGTCTGCCGCTGGTACCGAGCAGCTCGGCGCGACCCCCGTTGTCATTAACGGCTCCCCGTGGTTGATGAACACCCAGTTGGATGAAGGCGCAGGCCAGGCCCTGGGCCGCTTGATCGAGGCCAAGGGCTTCGAAGTGCACGGTGGCGTGTTTCCCTCCGAGGTACTGACGGACGACAACGGTCAGGTCACCGGTGTCCTTATGGCCGATGGTCGCACCATCCCCGCTGATCTGGTGATTGTGGCCATTGGCGTCAGGCCCCGGGATGACCTCTTCCGCGCAGCCGAGGGGGAAGAGCAGTTGTTCAGCCTGGGACAACGCGGCGGTGTGGTCATCAACGACTCCTGCGCCACCGAGGTGGAGGGCATCTGGGCCATCGGCGAAGTGGCCAACTTCGGTGGGATGTGCCTGGGTCTGGTGGCTCCGGCCAACACCATGGCTGAGATTGTTGCCGACCGGCTCCATGGTGGCGAAGCGACATTCCCCGGATTCGACACGGCCACCAAACTCAAGCTCTCCGGAGTCGATGTTGCCAGCTTTGGCGATGCCTTTGCCCGCACCGAGCACTCCCTGGAAATCGTCTACGCCGACCCCGCCCGTGGCGTGTACCAAAAGATCGTCACCACCGATGACGCCAAGACCCTCCTGGGCGGCATCTTCGTGGGCGACGCATCTCCGTACATGAGCTTGCGCCCTCTCCTGGGCAGGGAACTTCCGGCCGAACCGGGAGCTTACCTGAGCGCTGCCGGCGGCGGGGAGGCACCGGAGACAGAGCTGCCCGATGACGCGATCCTGTGCTCCTGCAACAACGTGGCCGCAGGCACCATCCGCGACACCATCAACGGCTGCGGAGCGTGCGAAGGCAACGCCCCGGTCCAGGAACTCGGCGAACTCAAGGGATGCACCCGCGCCGGAACCCAGTGCGGCTCCTGCGTTCCCATGCTGAAGAAGCTCCTTGAGGGCGAACTCACCAAGTCCGGGATCGAGGTCTCCAAGGCCCTGTGCGAGCACATCAGCCTCTCCCGCCAGGAACTCTTCGACGCCATCCGGGTCCTTGAACTCACGTCCTTCGAAGACATCATGGCCAAGTACGGCACGGGTGCAGGCTGCGATATCTGCAAGCCGACCATTGCCTCGATCCTGGCCAGCCAGCACTCCGCCTACGTCTTGGACGCCGGCCGCGGTTCGCTGCAGGACACCAACGACCGTGCCCTGGCCAACATGCAGAAAGACGGAACCTATTCGGTGGTCCCCCGCATCGCCGGTGGTGAAATCACTCCCAAAGGCCTTGGGGTCATTGCGGCAGTAGCCGAAAAGTACAACCTCTACACCAAGATCACCGGTGGTCAGCGCATCGATATGTTCGGCGCCAGGCTCGAGCAGCTGCCGGACATCTGGAAGGAACTGGTGGATGCGGGCTTCGAGTCGGGCCAGGCCTACGGGAAGAGCCTGCGCACGGTGAAGTCCTGCGTCGGATCCACCTGGTGCCGCTTCGGCGTCCAGGATTCCGTGGCCATGGCTATCGCACTGGAGCTGCGATACCGGGGGCTGCGAAGCCCGCACAAACTCAAGATGGGTGTCTCCGGCTGCGCGCGTGAGTGCGCCGAGGCCCGGGGCAAAGATGTCGGCGTGATCGCTACGGCGGATGGCTGGAACTTGTATGTGGGAGGTAACGGCGGTGCCACTCCGGCGCACGCCAAACTGCTCGCCAAGGACCTCGACGACGAAACGCTGCTGAAGTACATCGACCGCTACCTGATGTACTACATCCGCACCGCGGACCGCTTGCAGCGCACCGCCCGCTGGCAGGAAGAGCTCGACGGCGACATCAAGCACGTTGAGGACGTGGTGGTTCACGACTCCCTGGGTATTGCCGCTGAACTTGAAGCCGCGATGGCCAAGCACATCGACACCTACCAGGACGAGTGGGCAGAGACCTTGAAGGACCCGGAACGCCTCCGCCGTTTCCGTTCCTTCGTCAACGCCCCTGATCAGAAGGACGAGTCCATTGCCTTCGTTCCGGAGCGCGGCCAGATCCGCCCCGCCACGAATGAAGAAAAGGGCAGCGTGCTCATCGCCTCCACCATCCCGGTCCGCAGCGAATAACAAGGGGTCCCTATGCAGCTCACCATTGATCTCACCGGCCGCGATGTGTTGGTAACAGGATCCGACAAGACCGCCAGGCAAGCTATCCGCCGCTACGAGCACGCTGGCGCCACCGTCCACCGCGTGAGTACTCCGGACGCGGTACCGGCCAAAGGCCAGCTCCCGGCACGCCCGTTCCTGGTAGCCGTAGTGGACGACGGCGACGACCGTTGGGCCACGCTGGTGGAACGCTGCCGCACCACCGGGGTCCCCGTGGCTTTCGAACCAGCACCGGGGGCGGCCGGACACGTGACCTTGGTGGGCGGAGGACCAGGCGCATTGGATTTGCTGACGGTAGGTGCCGTGGACGCTTTGCGGGATGCCGACGTCGTTTTTTATGACCGGTTGGCACCCTGCCAGGAACTGGCGGACCTGACCTCCGCCGAGCTGGTGGATGTCGGAAAGCAGCCAGGCCTGCACAAGGTGACGCAGCGGGACATTGAAAAGCTCATGGTGGAAGCGGCCCTGCTGGGCAAGAACGTCGTCAGGCTCAAGGGCGGTGACCCGTATGTGTTTGGACGCGGCGGCGAGGAGGTTGCTGCCTGCGTGGCAGCCGGCGTTCCCGTCCAGGTTATTTCGGGTGTCACCAGCGCCATCTCCGTCCCTGCTGCTGCGGGGATCCCGGTGACGCACCGCGAAGTGAGCCACATGTTCACAGTGGTTTCCGGCCACGCCCCATTGACGGAGAAGGAGCACCTCCACCTGGCTGGACTGGGCGGCACCATCGTGGTTCTCATGGGCATAGGAACCTTGCCTCAGCTGGCCGCTGGCCTGCGCCGGGCGGGGATGAAATCCGACATGCCCATGGCCGTTGTGGAGCGTGGGTACCGACCCGGGCAGCGCACCACCATCGCCGACCTCGGTAGTATCGAAACGGCAGCGACCGGATGCAGCAACCCTGCCGTCCTGGTCATCGGTGAGGTGGTCAGGGTGGCCGAGGCCAACCGGAATCATGCCCAAGCATCCGCTGAACTGAGCCGACTCGCGGCTTCGCTTCTTGAAGCCTGAAGGTAAATACTCATGACTGTTGCACGTGCCATCGAAGTCCTGGACCCCAATGCCGCACCGGACGCCACAGAGGCCGCAGAAGCACCCCTGGATGGATTCCGCATCGGCGTCACCTCGCACCGCCGCTCCCGTGACCTCATCGAAGCCCTTGAGCGGCGCGGCGCGAGCGTCCTGCACGCCCCCGCGCTGAAGATAGCCCCCGTCCAGGAGGACATGATCCTCATAGAGGACACCCGGACCATCATCGAGGCCAAGCCGGATATCTGCATCGCCACCACCGCCTACGGGATGCGGCGTTGGTGCGAGGCCGCCGATTCCTTTGGCATCGGGGAACAGCTCCTGGAGACCCTGTCCTCCTGCCGCATGTTCGTCAGGGGACCAAAAGCCCGTGGCGCCGTACGCGCGGCGGGTTTGGCCGACGTCGGAATCAGCAGTGACGAGACCACAGCAACGTTGGTGGACATGCTGTTGGTGGAGGGTGTGCGCGGCAAGACCGTGGCGGTGCAACTGCACGGGTACACGGACGTGCGCCAGCTGGAGCGGCTCCGCATGTCCGGAGCGACCGTACTGACCGTTACGCCCTACCGCTGGGTCAAGCCTGACGGCGAGGACAAGTTGCCGCGCCTGATCGAAGCTGTGGTCAGCGGCAATCTCGATGTCCTGACCTTCACCAGTGCCCCTGCCGTTGACGCCATGTGGAGCACTGCACACGAAATGGGCCTCTACCGCCAACTTATTGAAGCGCTCAAGGGCCCCGTCACTGTTGCGGCCGTTGGCCCGGTTACAGCACAGCCGCTGGTCGACGCCGGGCTGACGCCCCTGATCCCGGACCGGTACCGTATGGGTGCCCTCATCCGACTCGTCACCGAGCACCTGTCCCTGAACCACGTGCGACGCTTGGAAACCAAGACAGCCACGATCGAGCTCCGCGGGCGTTGCCTCCGGATTGACGGCGAGGTGGTTGAACTGGCACCGGCTCCCCTCCTGCTGTTGCGGGCGCTCCTCGGGGCAGGCGGAGCGGTCCTGTCGCGTGAGGCGTTGTCGGATCTTTTGGACCTGCGCGGCTCTGTGCATGCCCTAGACATGACAGTCAGCCGGCTGCGGTCGGCGCTGCCTGATGGCAAACTCGTGGAAACCGTGGTGAAGCGCGGGTACCGGCTGCGAGCCTAGTCGCGCGGCCACGCTAAGCCGCCTTCACCAAGGGAAGTTCATCCCAGTTGGTGGTGTAGCGCGGGCTGAGCATATCCCGCTTCATGGACCAGTCCGGACCGCCCCTGATGCCTGCATGACCCAGGCCAATGGAGCCCCGGCCGTAGCGTTTGCTGACTTCCTCCAGCAAACTGCCAATGCCGCGTTCCTCGTGCCGGTTCTCGAAGATCTCCAAGGGCTTCTGATTGCCGGTGGGGCGGAGGTCGGTGACCATGATGCCGGCTTTGGCGTAGCGCACGCCCTCCTGGATCCTGGGAATCAGGGCGTGGGCCGCTTTGGTGAGCAGCACCGGGTCCGCGGTGGGCATGGGGAGTTTGACGTTGACGGTAGGGAACGATTTGTCGTTCGGGTTGTAGACCGACGTTGCTGCGAAGGCCGTCAGGAGCTTGGCTTGAAGGTCATGCTTGGCCAATCGGGCGCTCGCCATTTGCCCGTAGACGCTCAGCACCTGCCGCAGCTGTGCCGTCGTCGTAATCGGCGTTGAGAAGGAGCGCGAAAAGATCAGCTGGTCCCGTCCGATCCTTTCCTCTTCCATGGGAATGCAGGGCGTACCCTGCAGCTCCAGGACGGTGCGCATCATGACGATGGAA
Source organism: Paenarthrobacter sp. NPDC057355 (assembly GCF_042667405.1). NCBI lineage: Bacteria > Bacillati > Actinomycetota > Actinomycetes > Micrococcales > Micrococcaceae > Paenarthrobacter > Paenarthrobacter sp. NPDC057355. The sequence goes on from NZ_JBHVAL010000011.1 coordinate 21,108, forward strand.
AACTTGTCACGCAATGCAACAGGCTCGGCGCGCACGAGGTCCAGGATCGAAAAGATTCCCATCGCGTTCAGCCGCTTGGTGAGCCTGGTGGCGATGCCCCAGATCTCGATGACCGAAAGTCGGGCCATGAGGGCCTCACGCTCGGCTTCCGGAACAGAGTCCCAACGGCATACCCCGTTGAAGGCAGGATTGTGTTTGGCCCACTTGTTGGCCAGCTTGGCTAGCGTTTTGGTGCGGGCGATTCCAACGCACACCGGTACCCCAACATTTCTGCGGCAAGCCTCTTTGATGGTCCGCCCCAGGTGCAGGAGTTCCTCCGGCCTGCCTTTGACGCCGAGGAACGCCTCGTCGATGGAATACACCTCCTGCCAGGCGGAGTACCGCTGCAACAACTCCATGACCCGTGAGCTGATGTCCCCGTACAACTCGTAATTGCTGGACAGGGCAATGAGTCCCCATTCTTTTGCCCGCGGAGCCAATTTGAACCACGGATCCCCCAGCCCAATGCCAAGCCGCTTTGCCTCAGGCGACCTGGTGACAGCGCAGCCATCGTTGTTGGAAGGACGATCAGTGGTTTGCCCTCCAGGGCAGGGTTGAAAGCCCGTTCCGCCGAGGCATAGAAGCAGTTGATGTCCACGTGGGCGATCTCCTGCATGCGGTGCATAAGGGCTGGCCTGGACATGCTCCTCCTTGGTTCGGCAGTATCATGCGCGCACCCACAAACATGGAGGGACACGCCGTCCATTCGAACATATATTCGAATGATTCAACTGTACCTTCGACCTCTGACAACGAAACATCCCGCCCTCCGGACTGTGGAAAAGTCCGAAGGACGGGATGCCGACGCGCACCGAACCGTGCGTAAGTGCAGCTAGGAGCGTGCGGAGTTGTCCTTCCTGTGCACCAGGTAGATGGCGCCAGTGGTGACGTCTTCTTCGAGTGCTTCCAGAGTCCGCCCACGGGTCTCCGGGACCTGGGTGTAGATGAAAATGAGGGCCGCTATACCCACAACACCGAACAGGAAGAACGTCCCCGTGATCCCCACGCCGGCCACCAACGTAGGGAAGAACAGGCCCAGCAGCGCGTTGGCAATCCAGAGGCAGAACACCGAAAGGCCGATGGCAAAACCGCGAACATGAAGCGGGAAGATTTCGGAAAGCATCACCCAAACGGCAATGTTCAGGAACGTCTGCATCGAGCCAACGAAAGCCACCACCAGGAAAAGGATCACGAACGGACGCGCCGCGTTTCCCACGGGAAGCACGATCGAGGCGATGCCGATCAGGAAGTGGCACGCCGTGGTCAAGGTAAAGCCCAGGAGCAGGGTGGTGCGGCGGTTGACACGCTGCATCAAGGTCAGGGCGATCACGCCCCCAATTACCGCGATCACCCCGGGAGCGATGTTGGCAATAAGGGCAGCATTGGAGTCGAATCCGGCCTCGACCAGCACCGACTGGCCGTAGTACATGATCGAATTGATGCCGGTCAGCTGCTGGGCTACACCGAGGCCAATGCCAACCAGGATGATGCGAAGAATCCATTTGTTCTTCAGCGCACCCCATGAGGTCGCCTTCGAGGCCCGCTCTTCGTCGGCAAGGTGCTTTACGTCCGCCATTTCAGCTTCGGCCCGCTCCACCGAGCGGATGGTCTTGAGGACCACCAAGGCCTCTTCCCAGCGCCCCTTGGAAATCAACCAGCGAGGCGATTCGGGCATCCGGAGCATGCCGAAGAACAGTGCGATGGCCGGCAGCGCGGCGACGGCCAGCATGACGCGCCACACTCCCCCGAACTCTCCCCAGATGTTGCCGATAATGGCGTTGACCACGAAGGCAGCGAGCTGGCCGATGACGATCATGAGCTCGTTGCGCCCGGCCAGCGAGCCACGGATCTCGTAGGGCGCCAGCTCGGCAAGGAACACGGGCACCACGGTGGACGCTCCGCCGACAGCCAGGCCGAGAATGACGCGCCCCAGGACCATGACTTCAAAATTCGGGGCAAAGACGCAGGCGATGGTCCCTGCCAGGAAGAGCACCGCGAGCAGGAGGATCGACTTCCGGCGGCCCCATGAATCCGACAGCCGTCCGCCTCCCACAGCCCCGGCCGCTGCGCCGAACAGCAGGGAGCTGGTGACAATTCCCTCTGTCAGTGGCGTCAAGCCGAGGTCGGCCGTCATAGGCCGGAGGGCACCGTTAATGACACCCGTGTCATAGCCGAACAACAGTCCACCGAACGTGGCCACCAAAGCTACGAGGCCAAGGCGCTTTCGATGCGGACCGTTGGTCAGCGGAGGAAGAGCAGCCCCAGGGGCGCCTTCCCGCTGCAATTGCGTTGCAGACATCAGGACTCCTTTGTCAGTGTGTTGCGGGTCATACATATCCGCTCTGGATCCAGACTAACGCGCGAAAGTCTTAAATGTAAGGTCAAACTAACAAACACTTCATTTTGTCCTTTCTGTGACGTGGGAGGATGGAGGGCATGGCCCCCGACCGCCCATACCGCCCCGCAACGCAAAGTGACGTCGCCCGGGAAGTGGGCGTCTCCAGAACGCTGGTGTCATTCGCTTTCCGGGGAGCCCCTGGAGTCAGCGGCGAAACCAAGGAGGCCATCTTCGACGCCGCCAAGCGTCTCGGGTACCGCCCCAACGCGGCAGCCGCCGACCTCGCACGCAAGCACCGTTCCGCCGTCGGGCTTTACTTGATGGATATCCGCAACGAGGTCTACGCCGACATCCTCAGCGGCGTGCGCATGGCCCTTCCATCCGAGGGCAACCGCCTGATCCTGAGCGTATCCCGCTCCGTGGACGGCGTTGACCGGGGCGCGCTGGAGTCCCTCATAGAGGCCCGGGCGGGGATCATCATCGCCGCGACGCTGCTGGATTCGGACGAACAGGTGCAGGAGTTGGCACAGATCGTGCCACTGGTCAGCGTCACCCGGCCAGTGCCAGGCGTAGACAGCGTGTACTCGGATGATGTCGTGGGTGCGGTTGCAGCGACGGAGCACCTGCTCGGCCTCGGACACCAACGCATCGCCCATGTGGCAGGGCCGGCTTACGACGGGCACACCGTCCGGCGCCGCAGTTACCAAAAGACCATGCGCGACGCCGGACTCAAGCCCCTGACATTGGCGGCCGAAGACTTCACCCAGGAAGCGGGACAGCGAGCCGCCACCGTCCTCCTGCAGCAAGCCGACCGGCCGACCGCGATTTTCACGCACAACGATCAACTGGCCCTGGGTGCCCGCGAAGCCGCCCATGCGCTGGGGCTGTCCATCCCGGAGGACCTGTCACTGGTGGGCTACGACAATTCAAGGATTGCCAAGCTGCATGGCATCGATCTGACCACGATCGACCTCCAAGCAGTCGCCCTGGGCCGGGCCGCGGGCACCACTGCACTGGAACGGTTGAAGAATCCTGACGCTCCGGCCGCGGACCAAAAGCTGACGCCCGAACTGGTGATCCGCAGCTCGACGGCGCCACCCCGGACCCAGTACAGCTAGACGTGATGCAGGCACGTCGTCGCTACGCCCCAAATGGTCAGTTCCGACAACGCCGCCACCCTAATGTCGGCAAAGCTGGGGTTATCCGCCTGAAGCACCACGCCCGCGGTGGTGATGCGCAACCGTTTGATGGTCAGCTCACCATCCAAAACAGCGACGACGACGGAGCCGTCCTTGGGCTCCAACGCCCGGTTGACGATCAACTCGTCACCGTCGCTGATTCCGGCGGCTTCCATGGACTGCCCGGTAACACGCACAACGAAAGTGCTCGTGACGTCCTTGATCAGATGCTCATTGAGATCAATCCGGCCATCGAAGTAGTCCTGCGCCGGTGAGGGATACCCCGCCGCCACAGACACAGGAGCCAGCAGCACCGACATCAAGGACAAGCCCGCATCTATCACGCGGGGGCCGACTATCACGCCCACAACACACCTTTATTCGAATATATGTTCGATACTTGAGTGTACAGCGATCGGCGGACATTCGGCGCGGTTTTGGCGAGTTCGCGGGAACGCTGCGAGCTCGCCGGGAAGCTTCCAGCGAACTGGCAGCTTTCCCGCGAACTCGGCGCCGCGAACTGGGCGCTGCGAACCGGCGCCGCGTGCCAGGAGTCCCCTACCCCACCTTGTAGCGAAGGTGCGAGACCAAGCTGGTTCCCCGGACCTCCAAAGGCTCAAGCTTCAGCTCCCCCACCCCATCCAGCAAGCGCTCGCCGCCGCCCAGAACCACAGGCGCGACGTGAAGGCGCAGCTCGTCGATCAGGCCGGCTGACAGGAACTGCCTCGCCGTCGAAGCGCCCCCGGCTATGGCAACGTTCTTCCCGCCCGCAGCTTCCTTGGCGCGCGAGAGCACCGATTCGATGTCGTCATTGACGAAGTGAAACGTGGTGCCGCCTTCCATCACCAGGGGCTCGTGTTCGTGCGAGGTCAGAACGAAAACCGGCGCATGGTAGGGCGGCTCTTCACCCCACCAACCGCGCCATTCCTCGTCCCAGAGCCCGTCGCCAGGCCCGGCGAACATGTTCCGGCCCATGATGTACGCGCCGGCTTCGAGTATCCCGGCCACCTCGGTTGCGTTGATGTCGCGTTCTTTGAACTGCCAACGGTGCAGCATTTCGCCGCCTTCACCGAGCGGTTGCTCCATGCTCTGGTGAGGACCGGCAACGAAGCCGTCAAGAGACACGGTGAGATCACATGTAACCAGGGTCATTCGCCCATCCTGCCATCGCTCCAGGCAGCACGACCAGACCCTATGCGGCGGACCCGGCTGGTCCTACCCTGAAGCTGTCGGCACGCACCAAGAAGAAGGCGGTCATGGCACGTCATCCGGAACCCACGCTGGAGCAGCTCAACGTCCTTGTTGGCGCCTGGGAGACCACTATCCCCACGGCAAAAACCCAGGGCCGGACTACCTTCGAGTGGCTGGAAGGTGGTGGCTTCCTGATCCAGCGCTCCACAGTCCAACGGCCGGAGTACCCCAACGCCGTCAGCATCATCGGTACAACCGGCTCCGACGGGGCATTCCAGCAGCACTACTTCGACTCGCGCGGGGTCGCGCGGATCTACGACATGACCCTCAGTGACGGGGTGTGGACGCTCTTCAGGGACGGACCGGACTGGCCCCAGCGCTTCATTGGCCGGTTCAGCGAAGACCTGAACACCATCACAGCCCGTTTGGAGCGCGGAACGTACCCGGGTGGACCGCTGGAGCACGACTTCGACATGGTTTACGCACGGATCCAGTGACCGCCGGGTAAAAACAGCATTAGTCCACCTCATTTACAGATCCACTGCCCGGTGGGAACATAAGGCCCATAGTCCGCGGAGGCAACGCCCGGCCACGCCCGGCGCCCTCTGCCGCTGCCATGTAGTCAGCTCTCCTCTGAGAGGAACGGCCATGGGTCGTCTGGGGACCGGGAACAGTGGGGATGCGGGTCCTGAACCCGCTGATGATCCCCGGCGCCACACCACGGACAGCATCGAGAAGGTGGATGCCGTGGTGGTGGGATCGGGATTTGGCGGCTCGGTAGCGGCCCTGCGGCTCGCCGAAGCCGGACAGTCCGTGGTGCTGATGGAACGCGGCAGACCCTACCCGCCCGGGAGTTTTGCCCGGACGCCGTCGGAGATGGGCAGGAACTTCTGGGACCCGGACCGCGGCTTGTACGGCCTCTTCGATGCGTGGACCTTCCGCGGCACCGAGGGGCTGGTCTCCAGCGGTCTTGGAGGCGGCTCGCTCATCTACGCGAATGTGCTCCTGCGCAAGGACGAGAAGTGGTTCGTCAATGAATCCCCCGTCCCAGGGGGCGGTTACGAGAATTGGCCGTTCACAAGGGCCGATCTTGATCCCTTCTACGACGCCGCTGAAGCCATGCTGCAGCCCGTCCCCTACCCGTACCAGGACACGGCCAAGACCATGGCCATGGAGAAGACAGCGGCGAATCTGGGCCTTTCCATCACCCGGCCCCCCATCGCCGTCACCTTCTCCACCGGACCAGGCGCAGCGCCCCGCACCAACCAAGCACTCCCGCTCCCCCACTACGGCAGCATCCATGGTCCCAACACTGTGCGGACCACCTGCACCCTCAGCGGTGAGTGCGACATCGGCTGCAACGCAGGCGCCAAGAACACCCTGGACCACAATTATCTGTCCGCGGCAGCCTTCAACGGCGCAGATGTCCGCACCTTCCACGACGTTCGGGGAATCCGTCCCCTGGCTCCCGGCACGGATGACGGCGGTTACGAGGTCCGGTATGTAGTGCATGATCCGGACAGCAAGGGCGGGCTGCTCACCGAACGCATCATCCACTGCCGCCGGCTCATCCTGGGCGCGGGCACTTTCGGGACCAATTTCCTCCTGCTCCGCAACCACGGCTCCCTCCCGGCCCTCAGCGACGCGCTGGGTACGCGCTTCAGCGGCAACGGCGACCTCCTGACCTTCATCATGGACGCCAAGACACCCGCCACCAGCGGTTCCCGCCCCGGCGTCCGCACCCTGACCGGCAGCAAGGGACCGGTCATCACCACCGCGGTCAGGGTCCCGGATTCGAACGACGACGACGGCGACGGCCGCGGCTACTACGTGGAGGACGCCGGGTATCCGGCCTTCATGAACTGGCTCATTGAAACGGCCCAGCTGAAGACCACCGTCAAACGGACGGCCAAAGTCGCTGCCCAGCTTTTCAAAGACAGGCTGTTCGACGCCGGCCGGTCCAATGTCTCGGCGGACCTCGCAGCTGCATTGGGGGACGGGCGGTTGTCGGCCAGCTCCGTGCCCTTGCTGGGTATGGGCCGGGACATACCCGACGGCGTCATGACCCTTCGCGACGGCAGGCTCGCCATCGCCTGGACCATGGCAACGTCCACTGAGTATTTCGGCCGGGTCCGGGGCACAATGTCAGAGATCGCCAAGGACCTGGACGGCGACTTCATCGACAATCCGCTGTGGTGGGCCAAGCGGGTCATCACCGTCCATCCGATCGGTGGAGCACCTGCCGGCCGGCACCCCGCCGAGGCTGTGTGCGACTCGTACGGGGAAGTCTTTGGATACCCGGGGTTGTTCGTGGTGGACGGCGCTGCGATGCCCGGACCCGTGGGGGCCAACCCGTCATTGACCATCGCCGCTTTCGCTGAACGCGCCAGCGCCCACATCATCGAAGTCGGCAACAAGGCCCGGCACCGCGGCATCAGCCCCGGCGATGCGGCAACGGTCCAGGACACAAGCAACCGGGAGGCGACAGGCCAGCGCGAGGCGACAGTCCCACCCGAGGCGGCGGGCGCCGTCGTCGACGTCGGCGCCCTGGCACCGCGGGCACTGGCGCCGGATGCCACCAAGGGCAAGGCGGCGCGTCCGGAACAGCCTGCGAGCGCCGCTGCCCAAGCACAGGCACAGGCACAGGCACAGGCACAGGCACAGGCGTCGGGAACGCGTGGCCTGGAAATGCCAGGCAAGGCGGCAAAGGAAGCAACCTCAGTTCGGTTCACCGAACAGATGCATGGCTGGTTCAGCCCGGGCGTCAGCGACCCGGAGAAGGGCCGCAGCCTGGGCAGGGACAGGTCCCGGAAGATCATGTTTGAACTGACCATCACCGCGGAGGACATCGACGCGTTCGCGGCAGATCCGCGGCACCCGGCCAAGGCGGAGGGCTACGTGCTGGCGGACTACTTCGGCGGCCGGATGCCGGTGGAACGTGGCTGGTTCAACCTGTTCGTCGAGGACCAGTCCGACGACGGCAGGCCGGCCCGGCGCATGCTGTACCGGCTGTGGCTGCGGGACCCGGGCGGGACCCCCTTCACGTTCACCGGCCATAAGCTCATCCACAATGAGGCAGGATTCGACCTCTGGCCGGACACCACCACCCTGTACGCAACGATTCTCCGGGGTCACGTCCCGCCGGACGTCGAGGTGGGGCCGGACGTCGAGGTGGGAGGCAGCCAGGACGGTGTCGTCGGCGCGGGGATCCTGTTCATCCGCCCATTGGATTTTGCCAAGCAATTGACCACCTTCCGGGCAGAGGGTCCTGCTCCCGCCGCGGGCCTGCTGACGTTTGGAAGGTTGTTTGGCGGCGAGCTGTGGCAGGTCTATGGACAGGCCCCCAGGCGCGTGCCGTTCCCCCTCAAGCCGAAGCGATGAAAAGCCGGGAGCTCGCCCAACACCACGCCGTCCTGGGTTTCACTCCCCAAACGGCGGTACGTTGGCTCGCCCCGAAGTCGTTGGCCCGTACTGCCCTGAAGGTCATGGCCGCCACCGTGTTCGCCGATTTCGGTGATAAGCGCGAGTTGGAGGGCAGTTTCCCGGCGGATCCGCTGAGCCTGGACAAACTGCCAGCGCCTGGCCAACCGGCCCAGCCGGCGGTCATGGCGCGTGGTCTGCCGGCCCCCGCTGATCTTGAAACGGGCCCCCAAAAGCGCACTGATTTGTGGATCGACTTCACGGCGGACCTCGGGGACGGCTTCGATGCGAGCTACACGGTTGCTTCCTTGCTGGCGCAGGACGCGCTCAATGTCCACGGTCTTGACCTGCCCAGGGGCCACATCCTGGTGCTGGGTGGTGATGAGGTGTACCCCGTGGCATCCCCGGCCGCGTATGAGGACCGGATGGTGGGGCCGTACCGGATGGCGCTGCCGGCGCGCGGGCCGCTCAAGGAAGCGCCGATCATGCTGGCCCTCCCCGGCAACCACGACTGGTATGACGGCCTGACCTCGTTCATCCGGATCTTCACCCGGAACCGCAGTATCGGCAAGTGGCGGACCATCCAAACCCGCAGCTACTTCGCCCTGCGGCTCACGGGCGAAGCTCCCCGCCCGGACCGTCCCGGCACGCCCGGTTGGTGGCTGCTGGGCCTGGACAGCCAACTGGGCCAGTACATCGACGAACCCCAACTTGAGTACTTCTACCGGAATGTCACTTCGCAACTGCAACCGGGAGACGCGATCATCCTCTGCGTCGCCGCACCATTCTGGGTCAAAGGCCGCGCAGGCTTCCGACAGGTCGGCTTCTTTGAGCAGGACTACCTGCGCCGCCGCTTTGATCCGGAATCACAGTTGTTCGAAGCAACGGGGGCAAGCGTCCGGCTCTGGCTCACCGGCGATCTCCACCACTACTCACGCTATGAAGATGACACTCCGGGCACAGACGCCAAGACCCAGCTCATCACGTGCGGACTCGGTGGAGCCTACTTGTCGGACGCCCACTGGTTGCCGAAGGAGCTCCACCTGCCCGCACCCGCAGGCGTGCCCGCATCAAACAGCGTCCAACAACCGGACAAGCAGCAGCCGCCGACCCGCCGTTTCACGCGAGCCCCCACCATCTATCCGGACCAGTCACACTCACAGCTCCTTGGACCGCGCCTGGCCAACCCCTTCTCCCCGTCCTGGCTACCAGTCCGCAATCCGGGCTTCGGACTCTCCATGGGCGTGGTGCACGTTGTTGCCGCCCTGACCGTCTGGACCGTGTTCAGCGCCTTCAGCGGCGCCTCCTTCATCGAGAGCCTCCGCGGGCTCAGGCACGGGAACACGCCTCTCCTTGTGGCTGCCTTGGTTGTCGCCCTGCCGGCGCTTTTGACAGTGACCACCCTTGCGGCACACGTCCTGCACGTGGCAACTGCCGGGATCACGGTCTTTGTCCGGGGAGCGCTCTGCCAGCTGTCGGCGCTCGCGGTGAGTGCCGCCGTCGTGATCCTGGTGCCATATCCGGGCACGTGGCCGGATGTCGTAGTGGTACTGCTGGCGCTGGCTTTGGTGTACGCGGGCGGTTGGGCGCTGGGAAGCGAGGCGTTCGCCCTGTTCATCCTGGCTACGCCCAGCGGCGAAGTGTCCACCTGGAAAATGTCCGGCCAGGCCATCGAGGACCATAAAGGCTTCCTCCGCCTCCACTTGGCCGCAGACGGCAGCCTGACCGTCTACCCCCTGGCGGTGGACACCATCTGCCGCGACTGGCGGCTGGAAATGAACGACGACGACGCGCGGCTGGTTCCCGAAACGGGCCTGCCTGCCGTGCGGCTGCTTGAACAACCCATCACCATCGCCCAGGCCGTCAGCAATGCACAGGCCGTCAGCAACGCACAAGCAGTCAGCAACGCACAGAAGGGAAGCTCACCATGATCATCACCCGTGCCGAGCACCGGACCGAGGTGATTCCGTTCCGTGCCCGGGACAACACGCCGCTGAGCCTGGTCCACGTCACATCGCCGGTCGAAACCACCAAAGGCCCAGTGCTGCTTGTCCATGGTTCCGGCGTCCGGGCTGAGCTCTTCCGGCCACCAGTACGGACCACGCTGGTCGATGTCCTCCTGGAAGACGGCTGGGACGTGTGGATGCTCAATTGGCGGGCCTCCATCGACCTCGACCCCCTGTCCTGGACCCTCGCCGACGCCGCCGTGTACGACCATCCGGCCGCCGTCGAGCATGTCCTGAACGCAACTGGCGCGGAGACGATGAAGGCTGTGATCCACTGCCAGGGATCGACGTCCTTCACCATGGCCGCCGTCGCAGGGCTGCTGCCGGAGGTGGACACGATCGTCTCCAACGCCGTTTCGCTCCACCCGGTGGTGCCGGCCTTCTCACGCCTGAAGATCGACTACCTGACACCGGTGGTGAAAGTCTTCACCCCGTACCTCTCACCGGCTTGGGGGTACAAGTCGCAGGGCTACTTCACCCGGGCCATCCGCGGCCTGGTCAAAGCCACCCATCACGAATGCGAGAACACCGTTTGCAAGATGGTCAGTTTCACCTACGGCAGCGGCCGTCCCGCCCTCTGGTCGCACGAAAACCTCGACGACGCGACGCACCAGTGGCTCAGCGGCGAGTTCGCGGAGGTGCCGGTGACGTTCTTCGAAGAAATGGGCCGGAGCATCAAGGCCGGGCACATGGTGGCCGCGGGAAACCACCCCGAGCTCCCGGACAACCTCGTGGCGGAAGCTCCGCAAACGGACGCCCGGTTCGCTTTCATCGCCGGGCTGGAGAACCGGTGCTTCCTCCCCGACAGCCAACAACGCAGCTACGGATTTTTCCAGAAACACCGCCCCGGAAAAGACTCACTCCACCTCATCCCCGGTTATGGCCACCTTGATGTTTTCTTCGGCGACCACGCCTGGCAGGACACGTTCCCCATCATCGTCCAGGAGCTGAACGGAACCCAACAGTCGGGCACACACCAGGAGCCAACGCCATGAAAACCCTCACCCAGATGCTCACTCCCCTGCTCAAGCTCATGCCCTCGCCGGTTCCCCGCAGGCAGGAACAGCTCCGTGGCCAGCACGCCTTCGCCGATGGCATCAAGTACGTCATGCCGGTCAACTCCGACGATTCACCTGTGCTGATGGCGGCCTTCCCCATCAACAAACGCGCAGCCGCAGCGGTCCTGCCCGGCGCCGAACTGCGGCCGTTCAGTCTTGGCGGCAAGGGCCTGCTGGTGGTAACCGTGGTCAACTACAAGTCCACGGACATCGGCAAGTACATCGAATACTCGCTGGCCATCGCCATCACCCATGGCAGCAGACCCGCGCCGCCCATCCTGCCTCTGCTGTTCCAGAAGACCTTCAAGCTTGGACAGTTTGTGGTGGACCTGCCCGTCAGCACGGAAATCTCCGTCAAAGGCGGCAAGGGGATTTGGGGCATGCCCAAACACCAGGCCAACCTGGACTTCGTGGTCACAGACTCCACCGTGTCTGCACAGTACGACCAGGACGGCCAGCTGGGGTGCTACATCGAGATCGAGCGCCCTGAGCCTTTGGGCCTGCCACTGAAACTGGCCGCATCCAACTACTGCGCCTTCCGCAACATGCTGTGGAAATCCGACATCTACTTCGAGGCCACAGGAGACATCGCACTCGGAGCACAAGCCAAGGCACGCCTCGTTCTCGGTGACGCGCCCGGCGTCGAGTCCTTGAAAAAACTGCAAGTGGAGAACAAACCGGTCTTCACCGCCTGGCTGCCGCAAGCGCACGGCGTCCTGGATGACCACTACGAAGCCTGGTTCCTCACTGCCCCCACCCAGCTGGAGGCAGTGGCACTTCCCGGCGGCGACATGCTGGACAGCGTGACGGACCTTGGGCAAGCGCAGGAGTGGCTGGCTCCTCCGGACCGGAGCCGGGTACCGGGGGCCGTTCCAAACCCGCAACCGGACGGGGAGAGAGCATGAACTGGCTTCTCCTGCTCAACGCCCTCTATTTCCTCTTCGGTGCCACCATGTACGTCGGCACCATGTGGGTCCTCAAGTTCTTCCTCTACCCCACCTGGCATTCACTGGCCCGCGACAACGTGGACATGCACTTTGGCATCCCCACCCGGGCCGCCACCAAGTTCTTCACCATCGTGGTGCCCATCATGTTCATCTCCGGAGGCATCCTCGTGTGGTCCGAATGGGGCACCGTCCGGGTCATCTTCGCCATCATCTGCCTGGTGGGGATCATCACGCTCACCGTCGTGGGACAGGGACTCATCATCCCCATCAACGTGAGGATCCGGGGCGGCGACTTCGCCGACGACACCGAGCTCCGGTCCCTGCTCCAGCGGTGGATGCTGCTCAACGACATCCGCTTCTACGTCTCTACACTGACCTGGGCGTCGATGGTGTGGCTCCTTGTTGACCGCGGCCGCCTGCTGGAGTCCTTCACATGACTGATCCCCTCCGCGCGGTCCTCACAGCCATCGCCGGCATCACCGTCCTCAGCGGTGCGGCGCAAGTCCCCTTCGGAGGCCCCATCCTCCGCTTGTTGGGCGCAGAAGACACCGCCACCAGCCGCCAACTTTTCGGGACAGTCGGCATGTTCATGGTGATCGTGGGTGGACTGCTCCTCCACACCCTGCTCAGCGGCGCTCCCTCTGCCGTCGTCGTTCTCTGGTCCGGGCTCCAGAAAGCCGGAGCTTTCGGGGCGGTGGGCCTCGGGGTACTGAACGGAGTCTTCTCCCCTCTTGCGCTGGGGGTCGCCTTTTTTGACCTTGCGACGGCGGTACTCCTGTTCATCCATTGGCGCAGGATCCGCGTCCCCGCAGCTTCCAGGGGGCCGGCAGGACGGAAAACACCATGAAGCGCTCCCTGGTCCTGGCCGGCGGCGGAATGCGCGTCGCCTGGCAGGCAGGCGTGGTCAAAGCGCTCGCCGAGGAAGGAATTGAATTCCAGCACATCGACGGCACCTCCGGCGGCATCCTGACCGCTGGAATGATGCTCTCCGGGGTTTCCCCGGAGGAGATGTGCCGCCGCTGGTCCGACGTGGACGTCAAGGATTTCAGCTCTGCCCTGCCCTTTGCCGATTACGTCAAAGGGCCATGGTCCCTGCCCGCACTGGGTGACGCCGACGGCATCCTCAGCAAGATCTTCCCCGCCCTCGGCATCAACGCGGAAACGATCCGTGCCCGCGCCACGGGACGGGGCGCCGTCGAAGGTTCCTTCAACGTAGTGGAGTTCACGTCGAAACAGTGCCACGCCATCGACGCCGCCCACATTGACGCTGGGCTGATGGCTGCCGGCATGTCGCTGCCCATTTTCCTTGAACCGCTCCGCCGTGACGGGAAGATCTGGACCGATGCCGTGTGGGTCCGGGACGCCAACGTTGGAGAGGCCTTGCGTCGCGGCGCCGGGGAAGTCTGGTTGATCTGGTGCATTGGCAATTCCCCGTATTGGGGGGACGGCCCGCTGGAGCAATACGTCCACATGATCGAGATGAGTGCCATGGGCGCCCTCCTGGCTGACTTTGACGCCGCGGCCGCGGCAGGGCGGGAGTTCGTGCTGCATGTGATCCGCCCTGAGCACCCCTTGCCGCTGGATCCCGAGTTCTATCTGGGGCGGATCGACGCCGCAACGTTGATCGGCATGGGGTATCGCGATGCCCGGGCGTATCTCGACGCCAGGGACCTGGGCGGTCTCGCGAAGGACGCACGCTGCACGGCGATGACCGAACCCCTGCCGGGTGTCCGTTTCAACGACGTTCTGCACGGCGAGCTGGACGGCCAACCGCTGAGGTTCCGGGCCGCCGTCGTGATGCCCTCGCAACCCGGGGCCAGGCCACCGAAGCTGAGCGGCTACCTTGACCACCCACGGTTCGGCCGCACGTTCCTGGCCGACGGCCGGGTTGAAGTGATCGGCGACGACATCAGGTACCGCGCCCGGGTCCGGCTGGACGGCCGGTGGCAGGACGTTGCCGTCACCCGGAGCCTTCACGACGACCCCGGCCCCGATGCCTGGCCGGACATCCGGAATGCCAGGCTGGAGATGGGCGGGCACGTGGTGGAGCTCACCATGGACCTGGGTGATGTGGCGGCCCTGCTTGCTTCCGTGGAACCCGTCGGCGCCCATGGGGTGACTGAGCGCGCACAAGCCGTGGCCCGCTTCACCGTCAACGGATTCCGCGAGCTTTTACGGCGGTACTGAGACCCTGCGCACAGGGATGTGACGCACGTTATTACCGGCCGGTAAACAGCAGGCTACGAACGCGCCCAAGATGGCAACAGCGGTGAAACACCCGCGAAAAACCGGCCGCCTACGCTGATGATCAACAGCACCAAACAGGTCATCAGCGAAAGGGCCCACCATGTCCTCCACTTCCGTTCACATCGTCATCGCCGGAGCCGGCCCAGCAGCCCAGGCACTGGTACGGCGGCTGGCGGGCAGGACCGACAACCGTCAACAACCCTTCGCCGGGACCATCACCGTGCTCAGCAACCGCGACGACTGCCCGGACGCCCTCCTGGAACTGGCAGAACTGCCCCAGGTTTCCGTACGCTTCGGCCAGGCCGCAAGTTTCATAGACTCCGACGCCAAAGTGGTCACCACCGTGGACGGCATGGAGTTCACCTACGACCAATTGGTCATCGCCACAGGTTCGGCCCCGGCCCTTCCTCCCGTAGAGGGCGCGGACGCGGTGTTGAGCTACTCCACCATTGACGACGCCGCCTCCATCGGTGAAGCCGTCAAGGATGTCACCCGTTCGGTCGGCCGCCGCCCCTTGGGAATCCTTGTCGGCAATGGTCCAGCAGCGGGCCAGGCCGAAGCGGTGCTGCGTGCACGGGGCGTCCGTCCCGTCCGGACCACCCTCCGCCCTGCGGCCGTGGTCGCCGCCGAGCCGGCGGGTTCCGGGCAAGCCCAGGCCGCCGCGGGCATCGTCTTCGAGGACGGCAGCAGCATGAAGGGTGACCTCGTGGTGCTGGCCGAGGAACGCACCGCACGCAATGACCTGGCTGAAAGTGCCGGGCTCCAGATAGCGTTCGACGGCGGAATCGCCGTGGGGCGCGACCTCGCCACCTCGGTCCCTGGCATCTGGGCGATCGGCGATGCCGCGTCCTGCGACGGCCTGCGCCTGGGCCTGCTCTTGTCCGCTGAGTCCTCGGCGATGCTGTGCGCCTCGGGCATGCTCCTGGGTTCGGCGGGAAGAGGTCTCCAGACCCCGCTGGCTGCCTGATTGCCGTCTGCCCTGGCCCGCCTGAGCACCCCGGGAAGGCCAGGGCAGACCCGCAGCCGTGTGGCAAGATGGTCCTTTGACGGGCAGTGACAACCCTGCGGCCACCGGGCCGGCCACGCCCTGCACGGAAGGATCCCATGAGCAACGAAGCCGTCGCCCCTGCAAACATCGCCTCCTACATCGACCACACTCTTTTGAAGCCTGAGGCCAGCGAGGCGGACATCCTCAAGGTGTGCGCCGAGGCCGTTGAGTACAAGTTCAAGTCCGTTTGCGTGAACCCTGTGTGGGTCAAAACCGTCACCAAAGCCCTCCGGGGCTCGGGAGTGCTGACGTGTTCTGTAATCGGCTTTCCGCTGGGTGCAACGCCCACCGACGTCAAGACGTTCGAAGCCCGGGGTGCCGTGCTCGATGGCGCCAACGAAATCGACATGGTGATCAATATGGCCTCGGCCCGCGCCAACGACAAGGGCGCTTTGGTCGATGACATCCGCGCCGTGGCAGAAACCGTCCACGCCGGCGAAGCCATCCTGAAAGTCATCATTGAGACCTCCATGCTCAACGACGAACAAAAGGTCATCGCCTGCGAGGCAGCGGTTGAGGCCGGCGCCGACTTCGTCAAGACGTCCACCGGATTCAACGGCGGCGGCGCCACTGCGGAAGATGTTGCCTTGATGCGCAAGACCGTAGGCCCGAAGCTCGGCGTCAAAGCCTCCGGTGGCGTGCGCTCCCTGGCCGACGCACAGGCTATGATTGCTGCTGGTGCAACACGTATCGGAGCGAGTTCCGGAATTGCCATCGTCAAGGGTGAACAGGGTTCATCTGCCTACTGAGGCTTCCGCAACTGCCAGAGATTTTTGAGCCCTGCGGGGCCGAGGAGGAATGAATGTCCAAGAACGCCACAAGTGCCCCCATTGAAAAAGAAAACAGTCTCGGCACGAGCATCGTCTTGTTCCTGGTCATGATTGTGCTCTTCCTGGGTGCCATCTACTCGCTCTCCTTCCTGACCCTTGACAACCCGTGGCCGATGGCCGTTTGCCTGGGCCTTTTCGCCCTGGCGTTCTGGATTCCCCAGACCGTCCTTGGCCGCTCTGACTCTGCCGGCGAAAACTAAAAGCCTTTAAGCAACGCGGGGTCACTTACGGCCCATAATCCCCTCTGGGATGGGCCGTAAGTGACCCCGCGTTGCTGTTTTAAAGTGCGAGCGCCGCCAGGAATGCGGGCCAATGCAGTTGGGCCAGCGACCAAGCCGCCGCTCCCATCCCCACCATCGCGTAGCCACTGACGGGAATCAGCACCAGCCATTCGCGTCGGGAGCCAGCACGTCCCAGCAGTGGCAGGGAAAAGGCCCCGTTCGCCCGCCAGATTCCGCTCACCAGCGACTTCCGCAGGAACTTGGGCGGCTTGATGACGATAGGCCACAGTAGGGGCACGCCACCGACCGTGATCATGTCCCCCACGATATGAACCACCACGCCCGTGAGCATGGACAACGGGAGCCAGCCCCACTGATCAGGGGCAAACCAAGTCACCAGGCCTGCCATGACCAGGGCAAAGAGCCAGTTGGTGATCCACCCCGACTTTGGGAACAGATTCAGCGCCTTGGCAGCCAGGTTGATCATGAACATGCACAGCAGCCCCGCGCCGATGGAAAGCTTGCCCACCGGGGTCATCATCTGGAACTGCGCGGCCATCGCGGCAAGCACCACGAACGCCGAGGCCCCCAACAATGAGTGAGTACCCTGCCGGTGCCCACCGCTGGCCTTTTCGATCCCCACGGCGATCACGTTGGACAGGGGCGGCAGCGAGTTCGCGATGGTGCTGTGCCGGTGGTCCCAGTCGCACACGAGCGCAGTTCCCGCCGTCGCCATGGCTCCGATCAGGATTCCAGTGGAATCCAAGGGGTACCAGCCCAAGGCATACGGGCCGGTCGAGGCAATAGCTATCCACGCCGCGGCTCCCGACGCGGCGTGGTGTCCTCCCATCATTCGCTTAGCCTGCCTTTACAGGCACATCGGCGAAGATCGCTTCAATGACGTTGTTGGCCCACTGCAGGATCTCGGCGTCCTGCAGGTCGCGTCCGCCGATCCTGGCGGTCTTGGGCTTGGGAATCAGCACGGCGTCCAGGGCAGGCTTGACCTGCGAACCCGGGTACATGCGATTCAGGCGCATGGTTTTGGATTCGGGCAGTTGCGCCGGCGAGAAGCGGATGAAGTTGCCTTGGAGTGCGACGTCGGACAGGCCGGCTTCGCGGGCACCGACCCGGAAGCGGGCCACGGCAATGAGGTTCTGGGCAGGGAGCGGCGGCTCACCGTAGCGGTCCACGAGTTCTGCAAGGACTTCGTCGATCGCCTCGTAGGTGATGGCGGCAGCGAGCTTGCGGTAGGCCTCCAGGCGCAGCCTCTCCCCCGGCACGTAGTCGTGCGGGAGGTGGGCGTTGACGGGCAGCTCGATCTTCATCTCGGCGGCCTTCTCCTCCGCCTCACCGCGGTACTCGGCCACGGCCTCGCCCACCAGCCGGATGTAGAGGTCGAAACCGACGCCTTGGATGTGGCCTGACTGTTCTCCGCCCAGCAGGTTGCCCGCGCCACGGATTTCGAGGTCCTTCATGGCCAGCTGCATGCCCGCGCCGAGCTCATTATGCGCGGCCACTGCCTTGAGGCGTTCCAGCGCTACCTCGCCCAACGGCTTTTCGGAGGGGTACAGGAAGTAGGCGTAGGCACGCTCCCGTCCACGGCCAACACGGCCACGGAGCTGGTGCAGCTGCGAGAGTCCGTACTTGTCTGCCCCGTCAACAATGAGAGTGTTGGCGTTGGAGATGTCCAGGCCGGTCTCGATGATGGTGGTGCAGACCAGGACGTCGAAGCGCTTCTCCCAGAAGTCAACGATGATCTTCTCCAGGCGGCTCTCGGACATCTGCCCGTGCGCCACCTCCACCCGCGCTTCAGGGACAAGCTCCCGGATCTGGGCGGCGATGCGCTCGATCGAGGACACCCTGTTATGGACGAAGAACACCTGTCCCTCGCGCATGAGTTCGCGGCGGATTGCTGCCGAGGTCTGCTTGTTGGTAAACGGCCCCACGTACGTCAGCACGGGGTGTCGCTCTTCAGGCGGTGTGGCCAGCGTTGAGGTTTCCCGAATGCCGGTGAGCGACATTTCCAGGGTTCGCGGGATGGGCGTGGCGCTCATGGCCAACACGTCCACGTTGGTGCGCATCTTCTTGAGCGCTTCCTTGTGTTCAACGCCGAAACGCTGTTCCTCGTCCACAATGACCAGGCCAAGGTCCTTGAACTCGAAGTCCTTGGACAGCAGCCGGTGCGTTCCGATCACCACGTCCACGGCGCCACTCTTGACGCCTTCGGCTGTTTCCTTGGCCTCTTTGCTGGACTGGAAACGGGACAGCGGCTTCACGCGCAGCGGGAAGCCGGAGAAGCGTTCGGTGAAGGTTTCGTAGTGCTGCTGGGCCAACAGTGTGGTGGGCACAAGAACGGCTACCTGCTTGCCGTCCTGGACAGCTTTGAAGGCCGCCCGGACAGCGATCTCGGTCTTGCCGTAGCCCACATCACCGGACACCAGCCGGTCCATGGGGATCTCGCGTTCCATGTCGGCTTTGACCTCGTTGATGGTGGTCAGCTGGTCAGGTGTCTCCACGTATGGGAAGGCTTCCTCAAGCTCGCGCTGCCACGGGGTGTCCGGGGCGAAGGCGTGGCCGCGGGATGCCATGCGGGCAGAGTACAGGCGGATCAGTTCGCCGGCGATTTCCTTGACGGCTTTGCGGGCCTTGGACTTGGTGCTGGCCCAGTCCGCGCCGCCCATCTTGCTCAACGCGGGCGTGTCCCCACCGACGTAGCGGGTCACCTGGTCCAACTGGTCCGTGGGCACGAAGAGACGGTCTCCCGGGGCGCCGCGCTTGGACGGAGCATACTCGAGCACCAGGTACTCGCGCAGTCCGGCATCGGACGACGACGTCCCGGTCACCTTGCGCTGGATGAGCTCCACGAACCTGCCGATGCCGTGCTGCTCGTGAACCACGAAGTCCCCGGCGTGCAGCTGCAACGGATCAACGGCGTTGCGCCGCTTGGAGGGCATACGCCGCATGTCCTTCGTGGAACTGGCCGAGGCCCGTCCCAGGAGGTCCGCTTCGGTCAGCAGCCCCAGTTTGAGTCCGTCCAAGACAAAGCCACGGCCGACGGCGGCAGTAGTCACCTCGATGATGCCCGGTTGGGGCTCCTCATCCAGGGACTCAACGCGGGAACACGGGATCTCTGCGTCATGGAACAGCTCGGCCAACCGCTGCGCGGGTCCCGGGCCATCTGTTACCACTACGACGCGCCACTGATCGCGGACGCGGGAGCCGATGAATTCGAGCATTTCGGCGACGTCGCCCTGGTAGCCACGAGGTTCCCGGGCTCGCATGTTCAATACATCGATGTCCAGGACCAGGTCCTCGTCCGAGGCGAGGGAAGTGATGGACCACCAGGAAACGCCGTGTTCCAGCGCGGAAGTACGCGTGTCCGTCAGCGAACGGAAACTGGCGGCATGCAGGTCCGTTGAAGCCTGGGACGATAGGTCCAGTGGCGTCGCACCGCCGTCGGACGCTGTTGACCAGGCCGCTTCCAGAAACTCCTCGTTGGTGGCCGCGAGGTCGTGCGCACGGGTGCGTACCTTCTCGGGTTCGATCACCACGGAGAGCGACCCGGCCGGGAGCTGGTCCACAAACGGAACCATGGCATCGACCAGCACGGGCGCCAGGGATTCCATACCCTCAACGGCGATGCCACCGGCGATCTTCTCCAGCATGTCCGCAGCGGCGGGCATGTCGGCCTTCAGCTTGGCGGCGCGCGACATTACGGAGGGAGTGATGAGGATTTCCCGGCACGGCGGGGCGTGCAGTTCCGTGGGGTGGTGGATTCCGGGCGCCGTCAGGGAACGCTGGTCGGCAACGGCAAACCAGCGCATCTGGTCCACTTCGTCGCCGAAGAACTCCACCCGGATGGGGTGGTCCTCGGTGGGCGGGAAGACATCGAGGATGCCACCTCGGACGGCGAATTCACCGCGATGCGTCACCATGTCCACGCGGGCGTAGGCGGCATCGGACAGGGCGCGGACAACCTCGCTGAAGGACCGCTCCTGTCCCACCTGCAACGTCACCGGCACCAGATCGCCCAAGCCGGCCACAATCGGCTGGACCACTGCGCGGACCGGGGCCACCACCACACGCAAGGGGGCCGCCGTCGAGGTTTCCGGGTGGGTGAGGCGGCGCAGGACCGACAGTCGCCGACCCACCGTGTCCGAGCGCGGCGAAAGGCGCTCATGCGGCAGGGTTTCCCAGCTGGGGAAAGCGGCCACGGAATCCGCCGGAAGGTAGGAGCACAGTGCTGCGGCGAGGTCTTCGGCCTCCCTGCCGGTCGCGGTGACGGCGAGGACCACCGGGGCGCCCCCACCATCGGCACCAGCATCGGCCAGGGCATCTGCCATTTCGGCGATCAGAACGGCGCGCATCCCGGTGGGGGCGCTGATCTGGTAGTCGGTGTTGCGGTCGCTGAAGGGCCGCTGCGCCTCTGTTCGAACGCGCGCAAACGTCTTGTCCTCCGCCAGTGCGCGGCGCAGACCGTTGAGGCTCATGGCAGAAACTCCTAGGGTGGGTCCAAGGGCAGGCAACACAAATGCCCGGAAATTCAAAAGAATGCCGGGTCATTCCAGCCTACCTCCACCCCAGCCCCAGGAGTTCCTTTGCAGTCTTCGGAAGCTACGCATTCCAACACCCCGCAAGAGTCCAGGACAGTGCTGGTGACCGGTGCCACAGGGTACATCGGCGGACGCCTGGTCCCGCGCCTGCTTGAAGCCGGTCATCGGGTGAAAGTCCTGGTCCGCACGCCCCGGAAGATCGCCGGCGTGCCATGGCATGACGACGTAGAGATCATCGAGAACAGCCTGTCCGATGCCGACGGCCTCACCGAAGCCCTCCAGGGCGTGGACGTCCTGTACTACCTTGTCCATTCCATGGCCTCAGGCAGCGGTTTCGAGTCGAAGGAGGAAAGCATGGCGCGCTTGGTTGCGGGGGCAGCCACGGACGCCGGGGTGGGCAGGATCGTCTACCTCGGCGGCCTGCACCCGGAGAACACGCAACTTTCCACGCACATGCGCTCCCGCGAGACCGTGGGCAAGGTGTTCCTGGAATCAGCAGTGGGCTCGATCGTGTTCCAGGCCGGAGTGGTGATCGGTTCGGGCTCGGCGTCGTTCGAGATGATCCGGCACCTGGCCGACACGCTGCCGGTCATGCCCGCACCCAGCTGGGTCAACAACCGGATCGAAGCCATCGCGGTCCGGGACGTGCTGCATTACCTCGTTGCCGCTGCTGACCTTCCGGAGAAGCTGAACCGCTCCTTCGACATCGGATCCCGGGACGTCCTGAAATACAAGGAGATGATGAACGAATACGCCGTGGAACGCGGACTCCCCCGGCGCCTGGTGATCGCCCTTCCCGTCCCTGCACCCAAGCTGGCCGGCTTGTGGGTTGCCCTGGTCACCCCGATTCCGCTGTCCATGTCCCTGCCGCTGGTGCAGTCGCTGCAGCATGACGCGGTGTCGCGGGAGCACGACGTCGACCGTTACATCAAGCAGCCCGACGGCGGCCTGACGCCCTACCGCCGTGCCGTTGCGCTGGCGCTGGGCAAGGAACGGGACGGCCAGGTGGAGACTACGTGGGCCAATGCCGGAATCGACGCCGATCCTCTCCCCAGTGACCCCGACTGGGCCGGCTACAAGGTGTTCCTGGACGAGAGGACCTTCCACAGCGAGGCCAAGCCGGAGCACGTGTGGACCATCATTGAGGGAATCGGCGGCAAGAATGGCTGGTACTCCTTGCCTTTGGCCTGGAAGGTGCGCGGTTGGCTGGACAAGCTGCAGGGCGGCGCGGGGCTGTTGCGGGGTCGGCGGCACCCCAAGACACTGAACGCTGGCGAGGTAGTGGACTGGTGGCGGGTCGAAGCCATCGACCGCGGCCACCTGCTGCGGTTGCGGGCCGAAATGCGTGCGCCCGGCGGTGCGTGGTTGGAGTTGGGCGTCGAGCCCGACGGCGACGGGAGCCTCTACAAGCAGCGCGCCATTTTCTTCCCGCGGGGCTTGGCTGGCCGGCTCTATTGGTTGGGCGTGTACCCCTTCCACGGCTTCATCTTCCCATCGATGGCGCGCAATATCTCAGCCGCTGCAACAGAGCTCCAGGACGAAGCGCGTTCCAGTGAGTCCACCCGGACCCCGTAGGATGTTGGGAGCTAAAAAGCTTCACCACCACCATCCACGGAGGACCCATGGCCCTGAGTGCATCCACCACCCTGCCCCACAGCGTTGACCGCGTAGCGGCCGGCTTTGTCGACGAGGATTTCCTGCGCCACACCAGCGAATACGTGGGCGGCTCGCTGGAATCGTTCACCGTTGACGGCGACACCGCCGGCGCGTTCACCACCACCACGGTTCGCACGCTGCCCACCACCCGCCTGCCGGAGATCGCCCGCAAGTTCGTTGGCGAAACCCTGAAGGTGACCCAGACCGAGGAGTGGGAAGCCCCCGCTGCCGACGGTTCACGTGCCAGCAAGATCGCCTTGAAGATCTCCGGCGCCCCGCTGGACGTCACCGCTGTCCAGCGACTCGTCGCTGAGGGCGGGAGCACCCGGATCGAACTCGAAGGCAACGTGACGTCGTCGGTTCCGTTCCTGGGCGGAAAGATCGCTGACGCTGCCGAGCCCATGGTGGGCAAGGCTTTGGGCATCCAGTCGCAGCAGGCCCAGGCCTGGCTCGAAAGCCACTAGCATGCAGATTCCCGCAATCCTTGCGGTCATCCTGATCGTGGCCGGCATCTGGTCGCTGGTTGTGTGGCCGCAGTTCCTCAAGCGCGTCATGAAGGACCCCCGGGCCCGCGACGCCGCAGGCAAGGCCACCAAGTTCCTCACGGTCCACGTCGTCCTGGTTACCATCTCCATGGTGCTGGGACTCGCGACGGCGGTTATCGGGGTCGCGGGCCTTCTCGCCTGAGTTTCACCCAACTGGGTAACAGCTCCTGCTCCAATGACGACTCAATAGGACATGAGCTGTTACCCAGTTGGGTAAGATGGATTGTGGTGTGCCGGGAAGTCTGGTCGGCGGAGTCTTAGTGATACCCCGAACCAGGTAAGGAATTCCCGTGGCCCAGCACTCACCGCCTATCTTCTCCCGCTCCAGCTACCCGGAGTACCGCCGGATCCTCGCAATCCTCCGCACGGAAACTGTCGGTGGCGCGCTACTCCTGGCAGCGACAGTCATTGCCCTTATCTGGGCCAACTCCCCCGCGGCAGCCGGCTACTTCGCCCTCCGCGACCTCAAGCTCGGTTACGAACCCTGGCACCTTGAGCTCAGCCTCGGCCACTGGGCATCCGACGGCTTGCTCGCAGTCTTCTTCTTCCTGGCCGGCCTGGAACTCAAGCGCGAATTCGTGGCCGGGGAGCTCCGCAAACCTGCCCGGGCAGTAGTCCCGGTGGCGGCCGCGATCGGCGGAGTCGCAGTCCCGGCGCTGATCTTCGTCCTCTTCAACCTCGGATCACCTGAAACCCTCAAGGGTTGGGCAATCCCCACGGCCACGGACATTGCCTTCGCCTTGGCCGTCCTGGCGGTCATCAACACGCACCTGCCCGCTGCACTCCGGACGTTCCTGCTCACACTCGCCGTGGTGGATGACCTCATCGCGATCGGCATCATCGCCTTTTTCTATTCCACCGGACTCCAGCCGATCATGTTGCTGGCCGCCGCAGTGCCCTTGGCCCTCTTCACGTTACTGGTGCAAAAACGGATCCGCAGCTGGTATCTCCTGGTGCCGCTGGCCTTGGCAACCTGGGGATTCGTTCATGCCTCCGGCATCCACGCCACAGTGGCGGGCGTCCTGCTCGGTTTCGCCGTGCCGGTCTTCGCCAGCGGCAAGAAGGGCGAACCGGCCGAGGGTTTGGCCGAGCACTTCGAACACCGGCTCCGCCCCTTCTCAGCGGGGTTCGCTGTGCCTGTCTTCGCTTTCTTCTCAGCCGGCGTGGCCTTGGGCGGGCTGCAAGGAATGGGCGCAGCTCTCACGGACCCCGTGGCCCTGGGCATTGTTGCAGCCCTGGTGATCGGCAAGGCCGTGGGTGTTTTCGGCACCACTTTCCTGGTCACCAAGACCACCCGGGCCAGCCTGGATTCGAGCATCGCCTGGATCGACCTTTTCGGCCTCGCCCTCCTGGCGGGCATCGGCTTCACAGTCTCGCTGCTCATTGGCGAGCTGAGCTTCGGCGCCGGCTCGGCACACAACGACCACGCCAAGGTGGCCATCCTGGCAGGTTCCCTGATCTCGGCGCTGCTGGCCGCCGTCGTACTTAGGGCCCGCAACCGGCGGTACCGGCAGGTGCAGGCGGATGAAGAACGGGACGACGACGGCGACGGCGTGCCTGACGTCTTCTCGCGCGCCTAGTCGCAGGGGTACTTAGCTTGTGGTCGCCTGGTTGAGCGCATCCTCAGCGGCGACCCACGAAATCATGGCGCACTTGACGCGTGCCGCGTAGCGGGCAACTCCTTCAAACGCGGCGGCGTCGCCCAGGATCTCCGGATCAGCCTGTACCTTCCCGCGTGAGCGGAGGACCTCGCGGAAGTTGTCGATCACTGAGTGCAGTTCCGCCACCGACATGCCCTCCCCCAGCTCGCTCAGCACGGAGGCCGAGGCCATGGAGATGGAACAACCCGCACCATCCCAGCTGATCTGCTGCACGGTGCCGTCTGCGACGGCCAGCCGGAGCGTCACTTCGTCCCCGCAGACCGGGTTCAACTGGTGCGACTGGCCGGTGACGGCTCCCGAGGGTGCCTCGGTTCCGGCGAGCCCGCTGCCGTGCCGCTGCTTGGAATGGTCAAGGATGATCTGCTGGTACAGCTGGTCAAGACTCATGGTGCTGATGCCCGTTTCTTCGAAAAAGTCGTTGTGCTCAGGCCTGGAAGTAGGCCCGGACTCCGGAGACGGCGTCGAGGAAGGCATCGACGTCATCCGTGGTGTTGTACAGGTAGGTGCTCGCCCGGGTGGTGGCGGTCAGGCCGAGGCGGCGGTGGAGCGGCTGGGCGCAGTGGTGGCCGACGCGGACGGCGATGCCGCGGTCGTCAAGGAACTGCCCGACGTCGTGCGCGTGGACACCGGCGACGTCGAACGCGGCCAGGCCGATCCGCTCAGCACCCGACGCCGGACCAACAACGCGGATGCCCTCGATGCTCTCAAGGCCCTTGACCAGGCGCTGGCCCAACGTCGCTTCCCAGGCGTGGATGCGGTCGATTCCGGTTTCGGAAAGGTAATTCACGGCCGTTGCCAGCGCCACGGCCTGGGAGATGCGCTGTGTTCCGGCCTCGAAGCGCTGCGGCGCGGGCAGGTACTCGGCGCGTTCCATGGTGACCGTGGTGATCATGGAACCACCGGTGAGGAACGGTGGCAGCAAATCAAGAAGCTCCTGCTTGCCGTAGAGCACGCCGACACCCGTGGGGGCCAGCATCTTGTGGCCGGAGAACACCGCGAAGTCGACATCGAGTTTCTTCACGTCAACAGCCAGGTGCGGAACTGACTGGCAGGCATCCAGGACCACCAGCGAGCCCACACGTCGTGCCATGGCGACGAGTTCGGGCACAGGATTGATGGTGCCCAGGACGTTCGAGGCGTGGGTGAAGGCTACAAGCCGGGTCCGGCTCCCGATGATCTCCGCGGCAGCATCGAGTCGCAGCGCGCCGTCGTCGGTGATGGGGATGTACTTCAGCGTGGCGCCGGTGCGGAAGGCGAGCTCCTGCCATGGAATGAGGTTGGCGTGGTGTTCCATTTCGGTGACCACGATCTCATCGCCTGGGCCGATGGCCAGGTCCTTCAAGCCGGAGTTGCCGCGGCCCTGCGCTGCCCACAAGGCTGCGTTGGACAGGGCGTAGCTGATGAGGTTCAGGCCCTCGGTGGCGTTGGAGGTCCACACGGTTTCCTCGTACCGGGCGCCGATGAAGTCAGCTACGGTCTGGCGGGCGTCCTCGAAGGCCTCGGTCGCTTCGACGGCCAAGTGATGGGCTCCACGGTGCACGGCGGCATTGCGTTGTTCGTAGAATTCCTGCTCGGCTTCGATGACACTGAGCGGATTTTGGGAGGTAGCACCGGAATCGAGGTAGACCAGTGGCTTTCCGTTGACCAATTGATCGAGCACCGGGAAGTCGTTCCGGATCCGCAACACCTCCGCGTTGTCCATGGCATGCACGGACTGTTGCAACGAGACGGGAGTTGATACGGCAGTCAAGGGGCGCTCCTTGGGAAATCCTTCAGGGACTCTCCATTATCCCACGCAGGGCCCGATCAGGCGGTGTGCCGTTCAGCACGTCAGTTGCCCGCCCTTCCAGGGACCCATCCCAGCGGCGGCACCGTCTCACTGACGAGTACGCTGCGGAGCCGCTCAGCCAGGGCGGCCGACCTGCGGGCCGCGGCGGTACGTGAAGTGGCCTCGTACGCGACGGCCGCCTTGGCGTAGCAAAGGGCGGCGTGGGCGAACAGCCGGTCGGCGGACAGCGAGCGCCCTGCCGCTTCCAGCGCCCTGGGCGAACCCTCCAACAAGACCCCCGCAAAAACCCGCAGGGCCGCCCCGCCAGTACCTTCGACGACGGTAGCCGCCGCTGCCAGGCGGCTCAGGATGGCACCATTGTCGACGGCGGTACTGCTTGCGTTGAGCGTCACGAGGGAGAGGGCCTCAGCCTGCAGCAACACGGCGCCCTGGACGTGGAACTGCCCTGCCAGCGCGGTCAGGTTCGTGGCTGTACCCGACGCTACGTCCCGTGCTGCTGAAATGTAGAGGGCGCTGAGCTGTGGCAGGAGGCCTACGGGCGTCGAGTCGGCTGAAGCCCCTTCTCCGGCGCGACTACTTCGTTCGGCCCAGGCCAGGGCCGAAACCGTGTTTCCGCACAGCGACTCGCAGTAGGCCAGCATGGCCTGGGCCAGAGACCGCACTGGCGGCAGGCCGGCGTCGTACAGTTCCGCCAGCACCGCTTCCAAAGTGAGGCGCGCAGCCCGCGCGAACCCCTGGCTGAGCTGAACATAGGCCCGCGCTATGTCGGAACACCCGGCCAAATGGCTGGGCACGTTGTAGGCGGAATATTCCAGGAGCGGGCCCACGGCGTTCCAGCCGAGGTTGTAGCGCAGGCAGATCACGTGTCGAAGAAGCACGCCTGCCCGAAACGTTTCCATGGACGGATCGTTGCCCACGGCGTTCATGGCCTGGGTGGAGCTCACAAGGGCCTCCGACGCCTCACCGGAAAGGAGCAGCCGTTCAGCCTGGCGTACGCTCCCAGCGATTCGCCGAGCCGGGTCGTCCGCCCCGTCCCCTGCAGGCACATCACCGTGCACCGCACCCAACAGTTCCAAGGCCATCAGCCGGTGGCCGGCGTCGAGCTTCACCTCGTGCGGACCTGCGGCCGCCAGCTGGCGGAGGACCGGTGCTGCCTCGGCAATCCGGCCTTCGGCAATCAAAGCCCGCGCCCTGAGCATACGGGCTTCCTCCAGATGATCCGGCTCCTTGACCGCCGCGGCTGCCTTGATGACCAGTTCAGCGGTGGATGGGCGGTCCGCAACGGGCGCCGAGGCCAATAGAAGCTCGTCGGCAAGGTCCAGGCCGCAGTCCAGGGTCCAGGTCATCCACCGCAGCATACTCGGCGCCGTTTCACGGGTGAGCTCCGGTTCCTCGATTTGTTGGTGGAGGGCAAGGCTCCGGGACAGCGGGACTGCCAGCCTGGTGGCCTCGCCCCACAGCCATGAACCCATGCGAACCATCGGCCGCCGGCCTGGCATCAGCCTGATACGCCCCTCCGACACAAGACTATCCACGGCCCTCTGTCCAAAATGGCGTTCGAGGACGTCGAGGGCCACCGGCTCGGCCAGAGCAGCCAGTTCCAGTGCGAGCCGCTCCTCCGAAGGCCGCGCTTCGTTGTCGATCAGGACATGCTCCACAACACCGGGCCAGTAGCAATGGGCGCGGGGGTCGATTGTCCAATAGCCTTGCCGGCGCACCAGAAACCCTGCCCGCCGCGCGTCCTCCACTGCCAGGCACAGGAGGGCCACATTGAACCCACTCATCGCAGCAAGAAGGCTGCTGGCCCGTCGCTGGACGTTTCCGCCAAGAAGGGACACGCACACGGCATGCGCTTCCTTCAGCGTGAATGGCGGAAGGAGGTACTGCTCCATGAAGCCGTCTTCCCAGAGTTGATACAGGTCCTGGGGCAACGGGCGCCGGCTGTCCGCGGTGGCTACGAGTTTGGCGCCGAAACCTGGGATGAGCTGAAGCAGCACCCCAAGGGACGCCGGGTCAACGAAGTGGATGTCATCGACCAAAAGGACCAGCTGGGGACGGGAGGACAGGTTGCGGCGTTTGCCCCGCCGCTGCAGGGCCGGTGCCGAGTACACGTATCTGGCCGGTCCCAGCGTGCTGGTGAGTTCACGAAGGACGTGGAGTCCCGGCAGCGGGCCGCCAATGGACAATGCAGCGGCGGTTGGCGCAGCACCGGGCCCGTGCGCTGCATCGGCGCTGGCCGCCGCAGCGAAGCTGGTTCCAGCCAGGTGGACCGAGGCGCCGGGAACCCCCGCTGCAAGGACGCCATACTGGGTGGCGTTCAGGTTGCCGGTGAAGGTGCGGACGTCCATGGTTTCGGGGAGCCCGGCCCTGAGCGAGAGCAGCAAGTGGCTTTTCCCGGACCCCTTCTCTCCTGCCAACACGATGCCGCTGGTGGAGGGTGAATGAACCGTTGAAAGTACCAGCTCCAGCAACTGTGCCCTGTCGGAAAGCTGCGGGGATCCCAGCGTGGCTGTGACGGTATCGTCGTCCAGCCAAGGGTCCGGCAGCATGCACACTCCAATTGCGGCAGTCCCATGTCCGGGAAGGTCTGTTTGCGCGAATCGCGGGTCCCTGGCTTAGAAGCCGGCGGCGGCTGGGGGGAGAGTCTCGGTCTCAGAAGACTCTGTCGCCGCCGGCTTCGTTCAGGGCCGGACCACCTTCCGGTGGCCGGGGCATCGGCTAAAGAGACCACCGATGCGATTGATGCGACTTTCGGAATCCCGGTGATGCTTGGGGCTGAACCGTTCTTCCAAGATCAATATTGCCGGGGGTGGAAATGCCAAACACCAGTAATCGGTACTCGATTACTGGTGGGCATTTCGCCAGTCGATACTGTGTTGTACTCAGTACCCGGAGGGGGCACTACTTGGTTCCGACACGGAACACACGCCAATTACTCCAATGATTGGTTAAATCCTGCCGGATTTGGGCTCGAGGGGGCCGGGAGGCTTTGTGGGGTACTCAAGCGTGCACTGCGTCAGCGACGGACAGCAGCGCCAAGATCTTCACGACGACGGATGCCCAACTTCGCGTAGCTGCGGTACAAGTGGCCTTCCACGGTGCGGACCGAGACCATGAGCTTCTCCGCTATTTGGCGATCGGTGAGCCCCGAAACGGCCAGCGCAACGATGTCTTGTTCCCGGCGGGTCAATGGTACCGAGTGGTCAGAGTCGTTGTGCGGATCGCGGACCGGGGAGTCGCCCATGCTCGCCTCGCTCACGTCCCGCATGACGGCTGCCTGGCGGGCCTCGGGGCGTTTGCCTTCGGCGTCGAAGGTTGCTGCTGCCTTGTCGAACGCAGCGGCAGCCGGGCCCGGCATCCCTGCTGCGGACATGAGGTTTCCGGCGTTCACGAAACTTTGACCGGCGCCGCTGAGTTGGGCGGCGGCCAGCGACTGCCACCCTGCCGCCCAGGCTCCCGTCATCCGGGAGGCGGTTTCTTCGATGGATTCCGTGGCTCCGGCGTCCCCAAGCTCCGTCCTCAAGACCAGGTTTTGCAGGAGCAAGCCCGGCAACGCGTGCAGGCCCCCTGCTTCCGGCAGCTCCCGAAGCTTCTGCAGTCCGGATCCCTTGCCGAGAAGCTCATGGCCGGCCAGTGCGAAAAGGCCGGCGAGCGCCTCAACATAGCTGTTGCCCCTGCCCGGGACCTGTTCGCCCGCCAGCCGCTGGGCAAGCGAAGTGTTGCCGGACTTGGCTGCTGCGTAGAGCGCCAATGCGCACCCGAGGCTCCTGAGCAATTGGGGGTCCTTCACCCGGAGGGCCTCGACAGCCGGGGTGAGCAGTGCCATGGCCTGGTCCGTGCGGCCCTGCCGCAAAAGAGCCAGGCCTTTGAGTGTCTGGATGTCTCCCCCGAAGGTGATCAGCCCCATGGTCGAGCTCGCGGCGTACCGGTCAAGGGCGGCATCGGCTGCACTCCAGTCCCCCGCTTCCAGGGCTGCCAAGGCGTAACGGACCAGGACAAAATCGGCGAAATACAGCAAGTTGTCGCCGTATTCATCCAGCAGGACCAGTGCTTCGCGGCCGGCTTCGAGCGCAAGCCCGGGTTGCCCCTCGACAGTAAGGAGCTCGCACTGCATGGCCAGCAGGAAGACCCGATTCATGGCGCTGTCGGGTTCATCCGTCCGGAGCTCTTCGGCGAAGGAATCCAGCCCGTCCCGCAGTTCGCTGTAACGGCCCTCGTGGGCCAGCGCGGCCAACTCCAAAGTCCAGGCGTGCCGTTTGACCTGCATGGCCGTGGCGTCAGAGGGGCCGGTCCCATCGGTCAGCGATTTGGCTGCGGCCCGCGCGTCGGAGGCTATGTCCGACGCCGAATCCCCCCTCGCCGAGCGAGCGGCCGCCCACAACAAGCCTGCTCCCGTCGGTCCCATGGGATCAGCCTCAAGGAACCCGTTGCGCTCCCCCAGCAGACGCACGGCACTGTTGTAGTCGCCGTCGTTATAGCTGACCATTGCCATCACCGCGCGGGCGCGCGGTGACAGCTCCTCGGAGCGGACCTTCCCGGCAGCTGCAAGCGCCAGCGGATTCTGCAGGAGCTTAACGGCCAGGAACGCGGCGCGCAGGAGCAATTCGTCGTCGACGTCGGCACCGCAGTCCAGCGCCCAGCTCACCGTCCGCAACAGCCCCTCAGCGGTAGTGGGTTCCGAGGCAAGATGTTTCACTATCCGTTGCCGGATCTGGAGGCTGCGGGCGGGCGACACAATCTGGCGGAGTGCCTCGCTGTACATGGGGTGCCACATCTTGAGCGGGCTGCCGGCGCCGTTCGTGGGGACGACAAGCCTGTTGTCCATCAAGGACCGTACGGTGTCCCTGCCCACCTCCGCGTCCAACAAGGCGGCCGGGACGGGCTCGGACAAGGCAATGACGAACATCGCCTCCCGTTCAGCCTCGCTGGTCCGCAGGACCCTGTTCCTGACAACTTCAGCCAGGTTTTCGCCCCTTCCGGAAGGCCCGCGCGTCAATAGCCAAACGCCGTTTCGCCGAACCAGGTTGCCCTCGGCCCGCGAGTCGTCAAGCAGGCATCGCAGCAGCAGCGGGTTGCCTTCGGACAGGGCGTGCAGGACGTCCGCCGCACTGGGCATGACCGTTCCACCCAGGGTTTTCTCGACCAGCTCGGTGGCTGTCTCCTTGTCCAGGGGGTGAAGCTCCAGGCGCTCGGCGAGGCCGTCGTACCAGAGTTGAAGCAGGGCCGCCGGCAGACCGGGCCTGGGCCTGCTGGTGGCAACCAGCCGAGCCCAGCCTGCCGTGACGAGTTCGGCCAGGATCTGCGTGCTGCCTTCATCGAGGTCGTGCGCGTCATCGACCACGAGCAAAAGGCGCGCCCCTTCGCCGCCGCGGCGCTTCTCGAACTGTGACCAGAACTCGCGCAGGATGGCCACCGGAGAAGTGGCCTGCTCCACGGGCAGGTCCAACAAATACGGTGCCAGGACTCCAAAGGGCACGGCGGACAGCGCCGGGCTTCCGTGGATCCGCATCACCACCATTTCCGAGGCCAGGCGGGCTGCGATCTCGTCCGAAAACGCAGTCTTGCCGATGCCGGCGTCCGCCACGACCAGCACGGCCCCGGCACCTTCCTGACGCAATATCTCCAAGGCCAGCTCCAGATCGGTGTCCCGGCCCACAAGGTACTCAGCCAGCATGGGCAGCCCGCACGAAGAATGTGGATGCCGCCCGCCCTACCTCACAGGAGCCCATTAAGCTCGCCCCGAGACGACACACCGAGCTTGGTGAACACTTGGTATAAATGGCCTTCTACAGTTCGCACAGACACCCCAATATCCATCGCGATTTCGCGGTTGCTGACACCCTTTCCGGCGAGTTTAGCAATTTGGCGTTCCCGATCGGTCAATACCGGCGCGTCGGACCTTGGCTGGATGGGAAGCGCGGAGACTGAATGCTCCAGACGCTCCAACCTCAACTGGGCCGTCCGCGCCGTCGTGGTCTCCCCGGCATCCCGGGCGAAGTCCAACGCCATGGCCACACAACGCGCCTCCACCACCAGCAGATCAAGGGACGCGGCGGCATCGGCGGCTTCCAACAAGCTGCGGGAACTCTTGTTCAGGGAGCCGCGGGCGAGGTCACCGGAGATCTTTGCCAGCGGCCCCTGGCGGCGGCCCGCAATTTCCTCGAGCAGCCGGTACTCCTCGTCAGTGCCCTCAACGGTGGCCCCGAAAAGACAGATGCCCGCCGTCGTGTAACGCTGCTGGGCGATGTCGTCGCGGACACGCTCAAGCAGCCGCTCCTTCACGTCGGGGTCACCCATCCACCTGCCTGCCATCTCGGCGCAAAACACCGCAACGGATTCAGAGAAGTACATCCCCGCTCCCCTGCAGGTCCTGTACAGGTCCAGGTAGCGGCCGGCCTCAACAAAGTTGCCCAGCTGGGCATACGCGAAGGCAGTGGCGGCATAAGCCACTTTGTTCATGTTCATTGCGGGCCGGAGCTCCAACTGGGCAACCGCGGAGCGCAGCGGTTCGATGGCGCTGGCCGGTTTGCCTGCATAGGCATAGGCAAGGCCGACGCCCAACTCGGTAAGCGCTCCCCGGTACTGGAGGCGGGAGGGCCTTGAAGGAGTACGCCTCATCAATTCGATGCACTTGCGCCATTGGCCGGACAAGAGAAGAACCAGGAAAGCGTGCTTCGCGAATGCCTCTTCCAGCTGGGCCGGCCTGTCCGTGTCTGCCAAATGCCGTGAAACGCTTCGGGCGAGCTGTTGTGCCTCCATCTCCCGGCCCAGGATGCAGCGGGCTTCGATCAGGAAGAAGGACGAGCGAAGCCAGTGCTCACGGTCCTCCGCGAAGTCCTTCGCCAGTTCCTTCTCGAGGTCCTCAACCATGGACGCGTACTCGCCCATGAATGTCTTGTACTCGAAGTTGCACAGCTGCAGCCGGTTCCGGGCCTTGATCACTGTTGCCGATGGATAGTCGGAAGCCATCGCCTCAAGCCTTTCGAAGGCCTCCGCCAGGACACTTGGAACCATGGCGGACCGGCCGTCAATCCAGGTCATGGCCTGGCATTGTGCAGCTGTGACCTCCGCGAACTCCAGCGGGTCCAGTCCGGCGAGGTGCGCCTCGGAAATTTCGTCCAGCGCCTGGGCGGCATGCAACGGCAGGTCCAGCATGAGGTACGCGGCGGCTTTGA
This sequence comes from Paenarthrobacter sp. NPDC057355, assembly GCF_042667405.1. Classification (NCBI taxonomy): domain Bacteria; kingdom Bacillati; phylum Actinomycetota; class Actinomycetes; order Micrococcales; family Micrococcaceae; genus Paenarthrobacter; species Paenarthrobacter sp. NPDC057355. Next base: position 55,010 of record NZ_JBHVAL010000011.1, read on the forward strand.
GCCGCTGGCCGCGCACCCATTCGACGTCGTTGGGACTCAATGAGACGGTGCATTGGATGGCGAAATTGGGATCGTAATCGTCCAAAGCAGCGACTCCGGCGGCAAGGGCCAAAGCCGGCGACGGCTGCGGCTCGTCCTCGCAGGCGTGCATCCAGGCTGCATAACTCAACAGGTCCCGGGGAGCCAGGCCACTGGGCTCCGGCTCTTCGGAACCGTGCAGCATCACCCGGAGTTCCCTCATGCGGCGCGTACTCAGCCAGCCGCGCACTACCTCGCCAACGTACGGGTCCCGGAGGGAAACCCAGTGTTCGCCCTCCCGCTCGACTGTGAGCAGGCCGGATTCCTCCATCTCCACCAGGACCTGTGGCCCGAAGATGGCTGCGAGAGCTACCAGGGTGGCGCGCTGCGCGCAGGCCAGAACTTCCACCACTGTCCTGTTGGCCTGCGGTTCGCGCGCCAGTCTGGACCGAACGAAGTCCTCCACCACCGTGGCGCCCTCGAGTGTGATCCGGTCGCGGAGGGTCCACACGGAGTCGTTAAGGACCAGATTGCCCCTGTGGCGCTGCTCCTCCAGGAGCGCGTGCAGCAGCATCGGATTTCCGCCAACGGCCGCATGCAAGGAGCCCGCCAGGGTTGTTGAGACATAGTGGCCCAGGACTGAGCCCAGCACCTGCTTGGTTTGTTCCTCGCTGAGCGTGTTCAGGTGCACCTCGCCCAGTTCACCGTCCAAGACCATCCGGTGGAAATCTGCTGGAAGATCACTGGCGCGCTGGACCGTAGCCACCACCTTGGCCGTACCCGTGGCCATCAGGTTCAGCAAGACACCGGTGCTCATGGGATCCATGCCGCCGGCGTTGTCCAGAATGAAGACGGTTTCCCGCCCCGCAGCTTCGGTCCTGATCAGGCTGGTTACGGCATGGAGGATGCCCGTGGGGGAACCAACAGCTTCCGAGGGCAAGCGGGCCAACAGGAACCCGAGGCAACCGTATGGGGTTTGGCCGTTGGCTACCGTATTGCGGAGCTGCAGGCTGTGGACCTTGGGACCGAGGGATGACACCACTGCACGCGCCAGGCCTGATTTGCCGATCCCACGCTCGCCCGTGAGGATCACCCCATAAGACTCCGGCGAGTCAAGATACTTGACGGCCTTGGATAGATCATGGCTCCGGGCCAGCAGTGACCAGGTCTGGCGGTCACTTGGTCCGCCCACGAGATCGGGAGCCGCAGCCCTCGCTGCGCCTCCACCGCTCCTGTTTAGCAACTCCGCCGACATCTGCATCCTTAGCTAACACAATCGCGATAGTCCCCCACCGCTCATCTGCGTACCATGCACACTACCTGCGGGCGCCGACAGTTTGTAGGCCTAAAGCTCGTCGAAGCAGTCAGTCTTTCATCAGGCTTTACTCAAGATTTGCTCAAGCTTTGGCGGGGTGGTGTTTCTGTTGGGCGGCCAGCAGGCCTTCGGCGATCAGAAGTTCCACCGCGTCGGCGGCCTCGTCCAGGAGGAAAGGGAGTTCTTTCTTCTCCGCAGTGGCGAAGTCCCGGAGCACGTAGTCTGCGGTATCCATGCGTCCCGGGGGCCTCCCGACGCCTACCCGGACCCGCAAATAGTCCTTGGTTGCCAATGCTTTGGAGATGTCGCGGAGGCCGTTGTGGCCACCCTCGCCGCCGCCGATTTTTAGCTTGACCGTGTTAAAAGGGATGTCGATCTCATCATGGACGGCAATCACATGATCGGCGGCAATGTCGAAGAACTTGCACAGCCCTGCCACAGGACCGCCGGAGACGTTCATGTAGGTCATCGGTTTGGCGAGCACCACGCGCGGGCCGCCAAGACCGAGGCGGCCTTCCACTACCTGGGCACGCGTTTTGTGGACCTTGAATTTCCCACCCATGCGGGAGGCCAGTTCATCCAGCACCATCTGGCCCACATTGTGCCTGTTGTTGCTGTACTCACTGCCGGGGTTGCCGAGGCCGACAATCAGCCAGGTGTCAGTCATGGTCTCATCCTAGGAAACGTTGTGCGACGCAGCGACGATAGGGGCGTCATGGAAAAGGAAAGTGGCCGGACCCCAAGGGACCCGGCCACTTCAAAGGCATCAGCCTCAAGCAGTCAGAGACTACTCGGCAGCTGCTTCCCCGGACTCCTCGGCTTCTTCAGCTGCGGCTTCCTCGGCAACGCGGACAACCAGGGTCTCGGCGTCGGCGAGCAGGGTGGAACCCTTCGGCAGGACGAGGTCCGAAGCGTGGACGTTCTCGCCGGCCTTACGGCCTTCGATGTCAACCTCGACGGCGGTGGGAACGTGGGTTGCCTCGGCCTCCAGGGAGATGGTGGTGGCTTCGAGGGTCGCGACAGCGCCCGGAGCAACTTCGCCGCTTACGTGGATTGCAACGTCAACGGTTACCTTTTCGCCGGCCTTGACGGTCTGGAGGTCAACGTGCTCGATGATCTGCTTTACCGGATCGCGCTGGATGTCCTTGACCAGCGTCAGGTGCTGCTCGCCGTCGACGTCGATTGCCAGGAGTGCGTTCGAAACGCGGACAGCCAACGTGGTGGCCTTGGCAGGCAGGTTGACGTGCAGCGGCTCTGCGCCGTGGCCGTAGATGACAGCCGGGATCTGGCCGGCCATGCGTGCACGGCGGGCGTAGCCCTTGCCGAATTCGGTGCGCAGTTCTGCGGTGAGCTTCTGCTCAGACATGTGTACTCCTTGATTACTGTGGCGCCCGGTCGGTATCCGGGCTGGTCTATCAGCAAGGGCGGAGGTCTGGAGACCTTCGACGCCCGGCTGAGGAGGCCGCGTGCAGCCGTTCCGCCTGTGTTGAAGGAGATGCAGACCCAGTCGATAACGGAGACCCGCAACCCTGGTCCACGAAAACGCGGACCGGATGTGCTCTCCCTCGCCAAGGTATCCCCAAGAGTCTAGCAGCGCTGCCCGCATTCGGTGAAAACGGGCGCAAAAACGGGCCATCCGCACGCCCGGAGGCGGCGGATGGCCCGTTTCAGCTCAGGTGGAGTCAGGCCTTGCCGTCGAACAGGCTGGTGACCGAACCGTCGTCGAACACTTCGCGGATGGCGCGCGCAATCAAAGGCGCGATCGACAACACCGTGAGCGACGGGAAGCGCTTCTCCGCCGGGATCGGCAGGGTGTTGGTGACAACGACTTCGCGGGCGCCCGAGTCAGCGAGGCGCTGCGCTGCGGGATCGGAGAAGACAGCGTGGGTGCAGGCGATGATGACGTCCTTGGCACCGGCGTTCTTCAGGACCTGAACCGCGCCGGAGATGGTTCCTCCGGTGTCGATCATGTCGTCGATCAGCACGCAGGTACGGCCTTCGACCTGGCCCACGACGGTCTTGGAGACTGCCTGGTTGGGCACCGTGAGGTCGCGGCTCTTGTGCACGAACGCGAGCGGGGCGCCGCCCAGGCGTTCGGCCCACTGCTCGGCAACGCGGACACGCCCGGTATCAGGGGAAACCACCGTGATGTTGTCGGCTTCAACCTTGGTGCGGATGTAGTCAGCCAGCAGCGGGATGGCCATCAGGTGGTCGACGGGACCGTCGAAGAAGCCCTGGATCTGCGAAGTGTGCAGGTCCACGGACATGATGCGGTCAGCACCGGCGGTCTTGTAGAGGTCGGCAACCAGACGGGCGGAGATGGGCTCGCGGCCACGGCCCTTCTTGTCCTGGCGGGAGTAGGGGTAGAACGGCGAAACAACTGTGATCCTCTTGGCGGAAGCGCGCTTGAGGGAATCGATCATGATCAACTGCTCCATGAGCCAGTTGTTCAGCGGTGCCGGGTGGGCCTGGATGACGAAGGCATCAGTGCCTCGCACGCTCTCGGCCGAACGGACGTAGATCTCACCGTTGGCGAAGTCGTAGGCGTCGATGGGCAGGAGCTCTGTCTCCAGCTCCTTCGCGATTTCCTGCGCCAGCTCCGGATGCGCCCTTCCGGCGGCGAGAATCAGTTTCTTCTCGCCGTGTGCGGTAATTTCGCTCATGCCTGATTGCCTTCTTCTGTGGTTGCCGGGGATTGTGGGGACGTGGAGGTGGAGGTCAGCTCTTGCGCTGCTTCGGCCAGCTTGGCGGAGCCGCTGCCCGGACGGTTGGCGATGACCCAACCTTCGGCGTTGCGCTGGGCTGCGAGGCTGACGGCAAGGGCTCCGGCGGGAACGTCCTTGCGGATTACCGCCCCGGCGCCGCTGTAGGCGCCGTCGCCTACGGTGACGGGAGCCACGAAGACCGTGTTCGACCCTGTGCGGACGCCCGAGCCGATCACCGTGCGGTGCTTCTTCTCGCCGTCGTAATTTGCGGTGATGTTGCCACAGCCGATGTTGGTGTCTTCGCCGATTTCGGCGTCACCGGCGTAACCCAGGTGGGAAAGCTTCGAGCCCCGGCCGATGGTCACATTCTTGGTCTCGTAGAACGCGCCGATCTTGCCCGTCTCCCCCAGGACCGTGCCAGGGCGGAGATAGGTGAACGGGCCTACGGTCGCCTTCGCACCGATCGTGGAACCGGATCCGTGGGTGCGGACCACCTTCGCGCCTTCGCCGACGTTTACGTCGGTGAGGGTCGTGTCAGGCCCGACGACGGCGTCACGCGCCACCGTTGTGGAACCGTGCAGTTGCGTATTGGGCAGGAGGCGGACGTCCTCATCGAGGGTCACCGTCGAATCGATCCAGGTGGTGGAGGGGTCCACCACGGTTACGCCGGCGCGCATCCAGGCCTCGATGATGCGGCGGTTGTGCTCGGCGCCCAGCGCCGAAAGCTGGATGCGGTCGTTGGCGCCCTCAACCTGCCAGCGGTCTTCTGTCACGACGGCGGCAACCCGGCCTCCGGCGTCGCGGGCCAATCCGAGCACATCGGTGAGGTACATCTCGCCCTGCGCGTTGTCCGTAGTAACGCTTTCGAGTGCCTTGCGCAGGACAGCGGCGTCGAAGGCGTAGATACCGGAATTGACTTCGCGGATGCTGCGCTCTGCCTCGCTTGCGTCCTTGTGTTCGCGGATTCCGGTCACGGTGCCGTCTTCGGCACGGAGAATACGGCCATAGCCGGTGGCATCGTCCAGGACCGCAGTCAGGACTGTGACGGCGTTGGCTTCGGACTCGTGGGTCGCGACCAGTTCTGCCAGCAGTTCGCCGGTCAGGAGGGGAACATCGCCGTACGTAACTACCACCGTGCCGGTCAGGATGGCTTCGGCGTCGAGAGCGTTCAACGCAACTTCAACCGCGCGTCCGGTGCCAGGGATCTCGTCCTGGTCAACGATCAGTGCTTCGGGGTCCAGCGCCGACACGTGCTCGGCCACGCGGTCACGCTCGTGACGGACAACCAGCGCGAGCTTTTGGGGGTTGATGGCGCGGGCTGCGAGCAGAGCGTGGCCAACCATTGAACGGCCGCCGATTTCGTGGAGGATCTTGGGAGTGCGCGATTTCATGCGCGTTCCGGCACCTGCGGCCAAGACGATCACCGCTGCGGGACCGTTGGTTTCGGGGCTCACGTACTGGCTCTCCTTGCTCTGTATGTCCCGGGTAACCCGGCTTCGGAATGCTGCCATCCGACAATGGACCCAGGCACCGTTAGAGCCGTCACAGGTACAGAGAAGGAGCGCGTTTTCCGACCGTTCCGCCCATAGGATTCGAACCTATACTCCACGGCTCCAAAGGCCGGGGTGCTGCCGTTACACCAGAGCGGACCGTGCGTGGCTCCGCCTTCGGACCGGGGGCCCGGAGGGTCTCCCGGATCACCGGGTTCCACACACAAGAAACTAGTTTGCCATGACCATTGCATGCTTCGCGACTTGGCCACCCGGCGAACGCTTCGCGACGCACCATCGCAGGGTGCCTTTACCGGCTCCCACGGCCACCTGGGGCATGATGGTCACGTGAGCAAGCGCACTGAACTTTCCCGGCCCGTAGGCTCTTCCGCCCCGTTGGACCACGCTCCCAACGGCGTTCCGCCGCGGGTCAGGATGACCGGGCAGCAGCGCAAGACACAGTTGATCGGCATAGGCAGGGCGTTGTTTTCCGCCCGCGGCCTGGATGGCACCACAATCGAGGAAATCGCCGCATCGGCGGGTGTTTCCAAGCCGGTGATCTACGAACACTTTGGGTCCAAGGAGGGCCTGTACCGGCAGGTGGTGGAGACCGAATTCCGGATTCTACTGGACTCCATCACCGAGGCCCTCAGCACCGAGGCCAAGCCGCGTGTTCTCGTGGAGCGCGCAGCCTTGGCCCTCCTGGGCTACATCGAGGACCGCACTGACGGCTTCCGGATCCTCATGCGTGACGCCCCGCCTTCGCAGCCCGAAGGCGCCTTCTCAACCCTGCTTTCCCATGTCACCGCCCGGGTGGAGCACCTGCTCTCGGACGAGTTTGCGCGCCGCGGGTTCAGCGCTGCCGACGGCGCCATGTACGCCCAGATGCTGGTGGGTATGGTCGCCATGACCGGGCAATGGTGGCTGGACAGCCGCCAGCCCGACAAGCGCGTTGTGGCGGCCCACTTGGTGAACCTTGCCTGGAACGGCCTGACCGGGCTGCAGAAGGAACCGGAGCTGCGTTCGGAGGGCTGACCCTCCATCACACCCCACCCCCTTCAACCCCACGCTCTCTCACACCCCACCCCCTACAACCGGTGTGATCCAGCGTATGAGTAGGATGTGCGCATGACAGCACCCCAGCTCTACCTCACCTTTCCTGGCACGGCGCGCGAGGCCCTCAGCTATTACGCAGACATCTTTGGAGGGGAACTATCGTTGCACTCCTACGCGGATTTCGGCCGTGACGATGGGCCTTCGGATGCCATCGCGCATGGTGTTCTCAACGGCGTCGTGTCGTTGATGGGTTCCGATGCCGCCAGCGGCGAAAAGACGGTTCGCATGGAGGGCGCGATGCTCTCCCTCCTCGGCGCCACGGAACCTCCGCTTCTGCACGAATGGTTCGACAAGCTCGCCGACGGCGGCCGGATCGTGGACCCGTTGATGCCCAAGCCGTGGGGCGCCTCAGATGGACAGGTCATCGACCGATACGGCCTGCATTGGCTGATCGGCTACGAACCCACGGCGTAAGCTCCGGGAACGTGAACCAGCGTCCACACCAAACCCCGGGAACGTGAACGAGCGTCCACACCAAACCCCGGGAACGTGAACCAGCGTTGGGTCTACTCGCCCAGGACCTCTGCGGCGTTGGGTCTACTCGCCCAGGACCTCTGCGGCTTCGAGCCACTCCAGTTCGAGTCCCTCTTTTTCATCGAGCAACTCACGAAGCTTGACGTTGAGCTCACCCAGGGCGTCGAAATCACCGGACTCGGACTTCGCTGCCATCTGCGCGTGGAGCTTCTCCTCCTGCTGCGCCAGCTTCCCGAGTTGCCGGTCGATCCTGTTGAGGTCCTTCCGGGCTTCGCGTTTCTCGGCTTCGCTGGCCCCGGATTGCGCGGCGGAGCCGCTGCTTGAGGACCCGCTGGCTGCCGTCGGAGCCGTGGAGCCGCCAAGGACTTGTCCGGAGGCAAGTGCTGCCTCGCGAAGCTCAAGATATTGATCCACGCCGCCGGGCAGCCCGCGGAGCTTCCCGTCGCCCAACAAAGCCATCTGGTTGTCGGTAACGCGCTCCAGGAGGTACCGGTCGTGGCTGACCACAACCAGGGTCCCGGGCCAGCCGTCCAGGACATCCTCGACGGCGGCGAGGGTGTCGGTGTCGAGGTCGTTGGTGGGTTCGTCGAGCATGAGGACATTCGGCTCCCCCACCAGCAGGCGAAGCAGCTGGAGCCGACGTCGTTCGCCACCGGAGAGGTCCGGGACCGGCGTCCACTGCTTTTCCTTGGTGAATCCGAGTTGCTCCACCAGCTGGCCGGCCGTGAATTCCTTTCCGCCAACACTGAAGGACCGCTTTTCGCGCTCGATCACTTCGATGACCCGCAGGTCCGAAACTTCATCGAGCTCCTTCACGTCCTGCGTCAGGACGGCAGTAACCACCGTCTTGCCGCGCTTGACCTTGCCCGACGTCGGCTGGATCTCCCCGTTGAGCAGCTTCAGCAGGGTCGACTTGCCTGCACCGTTGACGCCAACCAGTCCGAGGCGCTCCCCCGGCGCCAGGCGAAGGGTGATGTTGTCAAAGAGTTTCTGCCCGGACTCGCCACCCTGGAAATCCAGGGTCACGTTTTCGAGGTCCAGCACGTCCTTGCCCAAACGTGCCGTCGCCATCTTGCTCAGGGCCACCGAATCCCGCGGCTCGGGTACGTCGGCAATGAGGTCGTTGGCAGCTTCGATACGGAATTTCGGCTTTGCCGTTCGGGCGGGCGCGCCGCGCCGCAGCCAGGCAAGTTCCTTCTTGACGAGCTGCTGGCGCTTGTTTTCGACGACGGCGGCCATGCGGTCACGCTCGGCACGGGCCAGGACGTAGGCGGCGTAACCGCCGTCGAACATGTCCACCATGGCGTCGTGGACTTCCCAGGTGTAGTTGCAGACTTCATCAAGGAACCAGCGGTCGTGGGTGACCACCAGGAACGCGCCTTGGTTGGCCCGCCAGCGCGACTTGAGGTGACGGGCCAGCCAGGCGACACCTTCGACGTCGAGGTGGTTGGTGGGTTCGTCCAGCATGATGACGTCGTGGTCTTCGATGAGGAGTTTTGCCAGGGCGACGCGCCGCTTCTGGCCACCGGAAAGGGCGTGGACGTTGGCGTGCCAGTCGACATCGCCCACCAGACCGCCCATGACCTCGCGGATCTTGGGGTTGGCCGCCCATTCGTGGTCAGCGCGGTCGCCCACAATGGCAGCGCCCACTGTCAGGTCGCCGTCGAGTACGTCTGCCTGGTCGAGGTAGCCCACGGTGACGTCACCGCGCTTGGTGACCCGGCCTGAATCCGGGGTTGAGCGCATGGCAAGCAACCGCATGAGGGTGGATTTTCCGTCGCCGTTGCGGCCCACCATGCCGATCCGGTCGCCATCCTCCAAACCGAGGGTGACGCCGTCGAGGACAGTGCGGGTCGCGAACGAAACGGTGAGGTTTTCGCCGCCGAGCAGGTGGGCCAATGGGTACTACTTTCTACTGCTGGAATGCGGAGTTACAGGGGTACTAGAGGAGCGTATCGGAGATGATCCGCGCCCCGGGAACGGGACCGTGGACCGCGACGGCGGTGTGGCCGCGATGGGTCAGCTCCTCGGCGAGGACGCTGGCTGAGACGGAGTCCCGCGCGAGCAGCGCGATCGTGGGCCCTGAGCCTGAGACCATGCCGGCCAGGGCACCGCGTGCTTCACCCAATCCGATGGTGTCCCTAAGTTGTGGGGCCAGGGTGATCGACGCCCGTTGAAGGTCATTGATGAGTACGCGGCTGAGGGTCTCCGGATCTCCGTTGCGCAGGGCCTGGAGGATCGTCGGATCCACATCCACCGGCTCGGGAATATCCACGCCTTCGGAGTCCCGGAGCCCGTCCAGGGTGCGGAATACGTCCGGGGTGGACAGACCGTAGTCAGCGAACACCAGTACCCAGTCCATCTGCGCCTTCGCCAAGGCCGGCGAGAGTTTGTCGCCCACGCCAAGTCCGACGGCGGTGCCGCCCAGGAGCGAGAACGGCACGTCCGCTCCCAGCTCGGCCGCCAGGTGCGCGAGTTCCTCGCGCGAGAGCCCGCTGTCCCACAACGCGTCGCAAGCCAGCAGTGTTGCCGCAGCATCGGCCGAACCGCCACCCATGCCGCCGGCTACGGGAACCCTTTTGGTGATTTCAAGGTGCACACCCGTGGACTTTTCGGAGACCTCGGCCATGATCGCCGCAGCTTTGTACGCGAGGTTCCGTTCGTCCAGCGGGATGTCTACACCGTCCAGGTCCAGCGTGCTGTCCGGACTGATGCTGACTGTGATTCCCGGCGTTTCCGTGCTGGTGGCAGCTACTTCCTCGTACAAGGAAACTGCCAGATAGACGCTTGCCACGGAGTGGTACCCATCGGCCCTGAGCGGTCCAACACTCAGCGAGACGTTGATCTTTCCGGGCGCTTTGACACGGACTGTCCGGGCGTGGAACCGTTCCCCAGCGAAAGGGAGGATGCCGGGCTTTCGGGTTCCCGGATTCATGCGCCCACGGGGTGGCGGGCTTCGGCGATCCTGACATAGGAGTTGATGTCCAGGACCTCGCCGCGGGCAGTGGGGTCCACTCCGGCAGCCACGAGGCACCGTTCGGCCTCGGCGGCACTTCCGGCCCAACCAGCCAGGGCCGCGCGAAGGGTCTTCCGGCGCTGGGCGAAGGCGGCGTCAATGACGGCAAAGACCTGCTCGCGCGTTGCATGCGTGGCCGGAGGTTCGTGCCGGGTGAAGGCGACGAGTCCGGAATGGATTTTCGGTGCCGGCCAAAATACGTTCATCCCGATCACACCGGCCTTGCGCATGTGCCCGTACCAAGCCGCCTTGACCGATGGAACGCCGTAGATCTTGGACCCGGGAGTGGCAGCGAGCCGGTCTGCGACCTCGTCCTGGACCATGACAAGCCCGTGCTGGAGGCTGGGGAAATGCTGCAGGAGATGCAGGACCACGGGCACGGCCACGTTGTACGGAAGGTTTGCCACCAACGCCGTGGGCGCAACCGGAAGTTCCGTCACTTTCATGGCGTCGGAAAGGACCAGGTGGAAGTTGTCCTGGGCTTCGGGCCGCCAGGAGCGCACCGTCTCCGGCAGCTTTTCCGCCAGGACGGGGTCGATCTCCACCGCCACAACAGTCTTTGCGGCATCAAGGAGGCCCAGGGTCAGGGAGCCCAGTCCGGGCCCTACCTCAAGGACCGTCTCGCCGGCGTCAATGCCTGCCGCCGAGACGATCCTCCGGATGGTGTTGCCATCGATCACAAAGTTCTGCCCCAATGTTTTCGTGGGGCGTACACCGATTTCTTCGGCGAGCCGTCGGATGTCTGTGGCGCCCAGCAAAGGCGCGACGGCGGCGGGTTCGGAATTCGGTTCAGTCACCTAGGTATCGTATCGCCTGTCCGGGGTCACGCTGCGTGGGCGCAGCCCCAGTCGCTGAGTCCGTTCTTGGCGTAGAGGCGGTTGGCGATTTCGATCTGCTGGGCCTTGGTGGCGAGGTTGGCCGTGGGAGCGTAGGCGCCACCGCCGTTGGCAAGCCAGGTGGGGCCGGAGAACTGGAGACCACCGTAGTAGCCGTTGCCGGTGTTGATGGCCCAGTTTCCACCAGACTCGCACTGGGCGATCCTGTCCCACATTGCTTCGTTCGGGGCGCCGGTGGGTCCGCTTGATACGGGAGCTGCAGCAGCTGCGGGAGTGGCAGCGGGACGGGCCTTGGTGCCGACGCTGATCTTTTCGGCGACAGGCGGGGTGGCTACGTTGCTGGAGACGAGGGTGCGCGATGCTTCGCGGCCATCGACGAGGACCAGCTTGAACGTCTTGACCAGCGAACCTGCGACGCCTTCCTGGGTGACCTTTTCTTCGCCCTTGAAGAGATCGGCGCTTTCAGTCTTGACGCTGTCGAAGGGCACTTCTTCAGTGGCCTCTGCCGTCTTGCTGGTGTCTACGCGGGAAACCTTGATCACCATGTCCTGGATGACCGGGGCGTTACCCGGCTGGGAGAGGCGGTCGTTGGCGCCAACAGTGATGCCGGCGTCCTTCAGGACGCTGGCGACGTCGGCCGCCGTCGTGGTGGTGCTGGTGCTCTTGCCGTCAGCTACCACGCTGATGGTCTTGGGCGTTGAGATCGAGACGAAGGACCCCGATACTTCGAGGGCAGCTTCCTTCGGCTGGGAGACCTGCGAGGAACTTGCCACGCCCAGTTCACTGACCAGTCCGGCGACGTCGGAGGCAGTGGTGTTGACCGTCTTGCGGGCACCGTCCAACTCGATGGACACGGCCTTGGCGAGGTTGATATTCACCACGGAGCCGTTGTCCACCCGTGCGTCCAGTGCCGGCGACACGCGGTCTGCGTCCTTCAACTCGACCTTGGCTGCCCTGACTACTTCATCAACAGTGCCGCCGAAGGTCTGGATGGAGCTCACTTTTCCGTCAACGTTGAGGGTGACGGTCTTGTTGTTGCCGACGAAGGCAACAACACCAACCACCAGCGCTGTGACCACCAGCAACTGGGCACCGACTTTGAGGAAGCTGAACTTGCCATCCGTAGTGAAGAACTTGATCACGATTGCCCATAACTCTCAGACCATCCGGGCACGGGGAAAAGCACAGAAATAATGCCAGCCGCAAAACCGAGGGGCCAGGCAAAACTGCCTGGTCCCACTCTTGCTGCCGGCATCTGCGCCGCCAAAAACATTCAACTGATAGGCCCGGATATAACGGGCCTAGTTGTCCGAAGGCCTTCCCCGACCCCGGCTACTTGTTTAACACAGTAACCGATCTGTTATAAACGGGCCAAGACTTCTGCATACCCGGTATCCACAAGAGGGTCCCCTCCGCAGGACAAAAAGTCCCGATTACGCCCAGGAACCGTAGGCTTCCAGCGTGTTTTCGGCCAAGCGCGAACAAAGCTCCGCCAAGTCATTTTCTGTCACTTCTGCCATGGAACGAACGGTGTACGGGACCATGTAGCTCGCGTTGGGGCGTCCTCGATGTGGATGCGGCGTGAGGAACGGCGAGTCCGTTTCAACCAGGATCCGGCTCGGTTCGGCGATGGACAAAGCTGAGCGCAGGTTTCCGGCATTCTTGAACGTCATGGTTCCCGCGAACGACATGTACCAGCCGTTGTCGTTGCAGATCCGGGCCAGTTCCTCATCACCGGAGAAGCAGTGGAACACCACACGTTCCGGGGCTCCTTCTTCCCGGAGTACCTGGACCACGTCGTCGTGGGCATCGCGGTCGTGGATCTGCAAGGTCAGCCCCAGCCGCTTGGCGATGTCGATGTGTCGCCGGAATGAGTAGCGCTGATGGGTCAGCCCTTCCCCGTGGGTGCGGAAAAAGTCCAGTCCGGTCTCGCCAATGGCCCGGACCCGCGGGTGGGATGCGAGGTCCTCGATCTCCGCGAGCGCCGACTCCAACTCACCACGCCCGGCATACAAGGGCGCATCGTTGGGGTGGATTGCCACAGCACCCAGCAGCCGGGGGTCCGCCTCGACGGCCTGGACGGTGAAACGCGAGGACTCCAGGTCGCAACCAACCTGGACGGCTCCTTGCACGCCCACGGCCTCGGCCGAGTCCATCGCGTCCCGGACCGACACCTCAAGCAGACCCTGCCTGAAGTCCAAGTGCGTGTGGTTGTCCATCACCGGCACCGGCAACGGTTCCGGGGCGGGCGGGTACTCGCGGCGGGGATCCGGCTTTTCTTCGGCGTCCTGTGACGGACGGTACGGGACGGGAGCAAGGGAATTGCACATGCTCCCACCTTAATCGGACTGCGGTCCCCCTGTTGCGCCGGATAAATTCCAGTTGGCACATAAATTCCGGAAGCACTATGTCAGGGACGGCCAAAGTCTGGGTAGTCTGGAACGGACAAGCGGCCAGCACCGGCGGTGCCGCGGCCAAGGCTGAAGGGCAATCCATGGAGTCCAAGCGACAAGTCACCGTTGAATCCTCGCCCCTCCAGGACGGGGCTTACAGTTCGCTGCCCCAGGACAGCCGGGAAGGCGCAGGACTGAACGGGCACCGGCCGCAGGTCATGGATCAGGACAGGTTCCACGATGCCAGCGAGCGCGTCCTGGGTTCAATCAACAAAGTCATTGACGGAAAAGCTGATGCTGCCAAGCTGGCGCTGACGGTCCTGTTGGCGCAGGGCCATTTGCTGCTGGAGGACGTGCCCGGGGTCGGGAAGACCCTGCTGGCAAAGACGTTGGCCCGCACCGTGGACTGTACGGTGTCCCGTATCCAGTTCACCCCCGATCTTCTGCCTTCGGATGTCACCGGCGTATCGATCTACAACCAGTCATCCCGGCAGTTTGAATTCCGTCCGGGAGCCGTGTTCGCGAACATCGTGATCGGCGATGAGATCAACCGTGCATCGGCCAAAACCCAATCCGCCCTGCTGGAATGCATGGAAGAGCATCAGGTCACAGTGGATGGCCATTCTTATCAGCTGGGCTCGCCGTTCATGGTGGTGGCCACCCAGAATCCGATCGAGATGGAGGGCACTTATCCCTTGCCCGAGGCACAGCGTGACCGCTTCATGGCAAGGATCTCGATGGGCTATCCGGATAAGGATGCGGAAATCGAGATGCTCGAAACCCATCAGGCAGCTTCTCCCCTGGTCAAGGTGACACCGGTGGTCACTGCCGGTGATGTCGCCGCCATGATTGCTACGGTCCAACAGGTCCACGTGTCCACCGCCATCAAGGAATACACGGTGGCCATCGGAAGGGCCACCCGCGACAGCGCCCGCCTTCGTCTCGGCGCCAGTCCCCGGTCGCTGCTGCAACTGTTGCGTGCGGCAAAGGCAACAGCCGCCCTGGATGGCCGGGATTTCGTTCTTCCGGATGACGTGGTTGATGTTGCGGAGTCCGTGCTCGCCCACCGGATCATCCTGGACCGGAAGGCGGCCAGTTCCGGGGACACTCCCCAAACCGTCCTGCGCGGAATCCTGGCATCCCTTCCGGTCGCCCAGGAACCGCCCGGCGCGTGGCGCAGGGACCGCCACGCCGTTTAGGAGGCACCCCGATGGCACTCATGGACCGGCTTCCCAAGCACCTGTTCACTACCCGGGGCTGGGGCCTTTTGGCCGCGGGCGCAATTTCCCTGGGCTCTGCCTATGTCATGGGCCGGCGTGATTTGCTCTCCCTGGCGGTCCTGCTGCTCCTGCTCCCCTTGGTTGCCCTTGCCGGTGTCCGGGTGCTCAAACCCAAATTCCAGGTGTACCGGGAGTTCAATCCCTCCACTGTTGAAACGTCCAGCACCACCACTGTCCGACTTGCGGTTGCGCGGACGAACTATTCCACCGGGCACGTCATCATGGAGGAGCAGTTACCGCCCCGTTTTGGCGAGCCTCCCGCCTTCCGTTTCCCGGCCCGCTCGGCTTCGGGCGGCACCAGCCGCTACGAATACCATCTCCGCTCGGGTAAACGGGGACAGTTCCGGATCGGTCCGGTGACCGCCGAGTTCAGCGATCCGTTCGGCCTTTCCTTGAGGCGCCATGCCATAGACGACGGCGACCTCCTCACCGTGACGCCGGCCGCCGTCGAACTTCCGGTCACCGGATTGGCCGGGGCGCGGGGGAACGATGGCGTGACGGCGACGCGCATCCGCGCCAACCCGAGCGACGACGACATCATGACCCGTGAATACCGACATGGGGATCCCATGCGCCGCGTGCACTGGGCGGCCACGGCACGCCATGGTCAGCTCATGGTCCGGCAGGAGGAATCCGTGACCACTCCAGAGGCCACCATCATCCTGGATCAACGTTTTTCGGCCTTCGCCACCGGTGCCGGATCTGTCTTTGGCGCTCATGAGGAAGACTCGGACCTGGTAACGAGCCCTGATTTTGAATGGATGGTTACCGCCGCGATGTCTGTGTCTGCGCATCTGTCGGAGCGGAACTATTCCTTGCGGGTCCTGGATGCGTTCGGTGCTCCCGCGTTCCTTCGTTCCCGCTCGGCACCGGATCCGGACATCGAGGAGTTCTCCGGCGCAGGTGGCCTGCAGGCCATCGCTGAGGGTCTGGCGGCCATCGAGCTCAGCGGCCCCAGGCACGCACGGGCGGAGCATCACCGGGCTGACCACGCCGGGTCCGATCACCGCAGGACCGGTCACCACGAAGCCCGGACGGACCAGGCGTTCACCGAGGCTTCGGACTCAGTCTTCGATGACCGACTCATGGACAAGCTGGCAGCGCACCGCTTGCGCGGACCACTCCTGGCCTTGCTGGGCGCCCTGTCGCCCGCAGAGGCCAGGGCGCTGGCTCCCGCAGCAGCGTACGGAGCCAACGCCTTCGCGTTGGTCATCGGCGACCCGTCGCGAAGCAACGAGGATGCCCTGGAGATCCTGCGGCGCGCCGGCTGGCGGGTAGCGCCCGTGACAGCCAAGTCCCAGTTGGGCTCTGCCTGGTCAGCCTTTGACGAAGGCGGAATCGTTGCTGCTGCGGGTGCTGCCATGGATGTCCGGCGTGGAGCGGCGGTACCGCGATGACAACCACATCCCACCGCGGCAGCCCGTCGCCCAGTCCTGCCGGCGGAACCACGGGCCGGGACCGAGCTGTCGCACCACGACGGCCGCGCCGCGCCGGCCCCGGTGCCTACCCCTGGATCATGGCCGGTTCCATCGCCGTGGCCGTCCTGGGCGCCGCTTTATCGCTCAATGGCGTCCTCAGGGGCTGGGCCTGGTTCATGCCGTTGATCACCACTGTCGTGGTGGTCTCTGTGACGCTTGCAGCCCTTCGGGCCCTCCGCGCCCAGCCGTTGCTGGCCACACTCGGTTCCTTTGTGTCATTGGCTGCCATTCTCAGCTTCACATTCTGCCGTCAGGAGAGTCTGGCCGGTTTTATCCCTACTCCGGCAACCTTCACCGCCGTCGGGCGCCATATCAAGCGGGCCGCGGAGACCGTAGTCTCCGAGAGTGCGCCGGTCGCGCCAAACGCCGGGATCGTTTTTGTCATGTGCGCCTGCCTTGGGCTGCTGGTCATCCTCATTGACGCATT
The DNA here is from genome assembly GCF_042667405.1 of Paenarthrobacter sp. NPDC057355. NCBI lineage: Bacteria > Bacillati > Actinomycetota > Actinomycetes > Micrococcales > Micrococcaceae > Paenarthrobacter > Paenarthrobacter sp. NPDC057355. The sequence goes on from NZ_JBHVAL010000011.1 coordinate 71,558, forward strand.
GGCGGTTCCGCTTTCGATGCCGGCCGCGAGCGGCATCGGGATCCTGGCCATCATGGTGGTCCCGGCAACCATCAAACCCCAAAGCGTGGGGATTGCCGGGTTCCTCGGCGCAGCGGTGGGCTATCTGCTGATTCTCGGATGCAGCCACTGGTTCGCCCCTGATGCCCGCCTGCAGTCGGGAACAGGCCGGGGTCCCGGACAATTCAGGCGTTCGTTGGTCACCGGTGGGCTGGCGCTGGCCCTGACGATGGTGGTGCCCCTTGCCATCCCCGGATTTGAAACGGGCACGTTCCCCCAAGGTTCGCGGCTCAGTCCCTGGGGTACCGCCAACGGGCTGAATCCAATGATCACCTTGGGAAACAGTCTCCGGAGCCCCACAGGATCCGGCCGGATCACCTACGCAACAAGCGCCACGACGCCTCTCTATCTGAGGTCCGTCACGATCGACAACTTCGACGGCGAAACCTGGGCGCCCAATGATCGTGTGGCCGAGCGCCGCGCAGGGGCGGACAGGATTGAGACGGGTTACGCGGTCCAGGGCCAGGTGGTCAACGCCGTGACGTCGGTCAACGCCGGCCTGTTCACCAGTCCCTACCTCCCCGCCCCCTTCGCCCCGGCCTCGGTCAACGGCCTCAACGGACGGTGGACCTGGGATCCGAACACGCTGAGCATCATGAGCACCGAGACCACAACGCGTGCCCAACGCTACGTTGTCTTCTCAGCCGCGCCGAAAGTCACAGCGGCAGCCCTGTCGCAAGCCACGGCGCCACCCCGATCCATCTCCGACGACTTCCTGAAGATCCCCGCCAACCTGCCCGACATCGTGCGGCAAACCGCGGATTCGGTCACGGCCCCGGCAGGAAACAACAATTACTCCAAAGCGCTGGCCATCCAGAAGTACCTGCGGTCGGGCGCGTTCACCTATTCCTTGCAGGCCCCCGTGCAAAACGGCTACGACGGAAACGGCCTCTCTGTCCTGGCCGATTTCCTGGCGGTCAAGAGCGGCTATTGCGTCCACTTCTCCTCAGCCATGGCGGTCATGGCACGGGCAGAAGGCATTCCAAGCCGCATCGCAGTTGGCTACGCGCCCGGCCGCCTCACCGGTGAATCGGTTGCTTTGGTGGGACAGGGCTCGTTCCCCGAGTACGAGGTCGACGCCCGGGACGCCCACGCCTGGCCGGAGCTCTACTTCGAAGGCCTCGGCTGGGTCCCGTTTGAACCAACCCCTTCCCGTGGCGTGGTCCCCGAGTACGCCACGGAAAGCTCCGTCCCCGGCAACCTGAGCACCAACACCGACGAGAAGGAACCCCTGACCACTCCCGCCCCGGTTGCTATGGCCCCGGTACCCGTCCCCGATGTTGGGGCACCGGCAGCGGGATCGCGCAACGTCAGCCCCCTTCCGGTGATCGGCGCAGTGGCGGCCGGGGTAGTGCTCCTGCTCGGTTTCGTGTGCTCGCCCAGACTCAGCAGGGCCCTTCTCAGACGGCGGAGGCTGAACATCAAACCCCGGGACGACACCGGCGGGCTGCCGCCAGGGTACAAGGACCCCGGACCGGACTTGGCCTGGGCCGAGCTGCAGGACCTTGCCACCGACTACGGCATATCCTCGACGTCCAGCGAAACGCCCCGGCACTTCTCCAGCAGGTTGCGTTCCAGCCCCGCATTGGGTGAGGCGGGAGGGCTCGACGACGCCGCGCACACCGCAGTCGCGTCCCTCACCGCGGACTTCGAACGGCTGCGTTACGGCCGCCTTGCCGTGACGGCCCCCGCAGCGTCGCCCCGCATCGCCGTCGTGCGTGAGTCGTTACGGAACAATGCCCGCTGGTTGGTTCGTTTCCGCGCCGACTGGCTGCCGCCGTCGATGATGCGCCGCTGGCGCCGGGCCCTGGGTGCGCCGTTCCGGGCGTTGGGCAGCCTGGGCAAAGCCGTGGGGTGGGCAGCCATCCGCGGATGGCGGTCGGTGCGCGGGGTTCTCCCCCAGCGTCGCTGAGGCCGTGGCACCGCGATGCCCATCAGCGCCAACGCCAAAAGGGCCCGGCCTGGAACTTGTGGTTCCGGGCCGGGCCCTTTGGTGTCAACCGTTCTTGTTGCGAGAGCGGCGGACGGGATCCTGCGCAGCCTAGTCGGCGTACGGGTCCGCGATACCTACGTACTGGGTGTAGAGGTACTCTTCGATGCCCTCGGAGCCGCCTTCGCGGCCGAGGCCGGACTGCTTGACGCCACCGAACGGAGCGGCGGCGTTGGAGATGACGCCGGCGTTCAGGCCCAGCATGCCGGTCTCCAGCTTCTCGCTGATGCGCAGGCCCCGGTTCAGGTCCTTGGTGAAGACGTAGGCCACCAGGCCGTACTCGGTGTTGTTGGCCAGACGGACGGCGTCATCTTCGGAAGAGAAGGTGATGATCGGGGCTACCGGTCCAAAGATCTCTTCCTTGAGGATGCGGGCGTCCTCGGCAACGTTCTTCAGCACGGTGGGCTTGTAGAAGTAACCGGGACCGTCGACGGCGGCACCACCGGTGACTGCCTCGGCGCCACCTTCGACGGCCTCGCTGACCAGGGCGTGGACGCCGTCGCGTGCCTTGCCGTCGATCAGGGGGCCGACCTTGGATTCGGGCTCGGTGCCGCGGGCGGTGGTGAGCGAACCGATCTTGGCGGCGAACTTCTCAGCGAAGGCGTCGGCGATGGACTCGTGCACAATGAAGCGGTTGGCCGCCGTGCAGGCCTCGCCCATGTTGCGCATCTTGGCTGCGAGGGCGCCCTCAACAGCCTTGTCCAGGTCAGCGTCTTCGAAAACAACGAACGGTGCGTTGCCGCCCAGTTCCATTGATGTACGCAGGACCTTGTCCGCAGCTTCACGGATGAGGGCCTGGCCCACCGGGGTGGAGCCGGTGAAGGAGATCTTGCGGAGGCGGTCGTCCTTGATCAACGGGCCCGTAACAGCGCCGGCCGTCGAGGTCTGGATGACGTTCAGGACACCGGCGGGAAGGCCGGCTTCCTGCATGACCTGTGCGAAGAGCAGGCTGGTCAGCGGGGTGAGGTTGGCAGGCTTGAGGACCATGGTGCAACCGGCGGCGACAGCCGGAGCCACCTTGCGGGTGGCCATTGCCAACGGGAAGTTCCACGGGGTGATCAGCAGGCAAGGGCCAACAGGCTTCTTCTGAACGAGCAGGCGGTTCTTACCGTCCGGGGCTGCGGAGTAGCGGCCGGATACGCGGACAGCTTCTTCGGAGAACCAGCGCAGGAACTCAGCACCGTAGGTCACTTCACCGCGGGCTTCGGCCAGCGGCTTGCCCATTTCAAGGGTCATGAGAAGCGCGAAGTCCTCGGCACGTTCGGTGACAAGCTCGAAGGCGCGGCGCAGGATTTCACCGCGTTCGCGCGGGGCTGTACGGGCCCAGTCGGCCTGTGCAGCAGCGGCGGCGTCGAGGGCGGCGGCACCGTCCTCCGCACCGGCGTCGGAGATGCTGAGCAGGACCTTGCCCGTGGCGGGGTCCTCAACATCAAAGGTCTTACCCGAACCAGCCGGGCGCCACTGACCGTTGATCAGCAGGCCGGTGGGAACGGAAGCCAGCAGTTCGCTTTCGCGTTCAACCGTGACAGTCATGGCGACTCCTTCGTCTTGGGTGCTTTGGAGATATGCACCACGGGGGTTCGTTGCCGGAAGTGGCTTGAATTACTGCCACGGTACTGCCCCGCCGGAAGGAGTGTCTACGCCTTCACGCACTGCCATGCGGACGCTATTTTGTGCAGCTGCACAGCTTTGTCAGCGGGCTGCGAGCACCGCTGAGTAAAGCTCCCGCTTGCTCACCCGCGCGTCCTCGGCCACGGCTGCCACGGCCTCTTTCAGGCGGATGCCCTGCGCCACCAGTTCATTCACGGCCGCAACGTGGTCCTCGGGTTTTCCGGGCTCCTGTTCAGGCGCACCGGCCACCACCACGGCGATTTCACCACGCACCTCGTTGTTTTCTGCCCACTCCAGAAGCTCACGCAGCGTGCCGCGGATGACTTCCTCATAGGTCTTGGTGAGCTCGCGGCATACGGCCACGCGGCGATCCGGCCCGAAGCGCTCGTGCAATGCGCGCAGCATGACTTCAAGCCTGTGCGGTGCCTCGAAGAAAACCATGGTGCGGCGTTCATCGGCCAGATGGGCCAGACGGGAATTGCGGTCTCCGGACTTCCGCGGGAGGAAGCCTTCAAAGCAGAATCGGTCGGTCGGCAGGCCTGAGAGGGCAAGCGCGGTCAGGACGGCGGACGGCCCGGGGACCGCGGTGACGGTCAATCCGGCTTCCACGGCCCCCTCCACCAGACGGAAACCCGGGTCCGAGACGGCAGGCATGCCGGCGTCGCTGACCATGAGAATGGTCTTTCCGGCGCGCACGTGGTCCAGCAGCTCAGCGGTCTTGGTGGCTTCATTGTGTTCGTGATAGCTGATGACCCGACCGGAAACCTCCACCCCAAGGGCCTGGACCAGGCGGTGCAGGCGGCGGGTATCTTCCGCCGCGATAATGTCCGAGGTTCCCAGCAGCTCGATCAGCCTGGTGGATGCGTCGCCGACGTTGCCTATGGGCGTCGCGGCCAGCACGATCCGGCCAACTCCCGGGGTTGTTCCGCTTGGAACCGCGGGCTCCCCCAGCTCAAGGGATTCGTCGTCCAACGGGGTTTCAACGGGGGTGCTTCGCTCTTCGTCCACTTGCCAAGCCTACTGCCCACGCCGGGCGGAACGGCAGTTCAGCTTTGCGCCAAGAATCGGCAGGTAGCATGGGCGGGTGAACCAGTCACCCGTTTCCGACACCGCCTCCGGGAGTCCCGCCACGCCGGGCCCACCGGAGAAGGTGGGCCAACGCCCTGCCGGGAAAATTTCCCCGGATCCGGTAAGGAAACTGATTGCCTGGCAGCCTCCACGAACATCACGGGACGGGAGGACGAAGCCAGGGGCTGCCCGGGGCCTTGAAGGGCACCGCTGGATTGAGAGGCCTTCAGAGGCTTTCAGCATGGAGGCATTGAGGCAGCGCCTCATCGGCGGCATCCAGAGCTGGCGTGATTACCCGGCATCGCTGCGCTTGTGGTTCTGGTTGATTCCGACCATCACCGCAGTCCTTGGTGGCGTTCTCAGGTTTTTCAGGCTTGAGGTTCCGCACAGCCTGGTTTTCGACGAAACGTATTACGTCAAGGACGCCTACTCGTATATGGTGAGCGGCTATGAGCGAAGCTGGCCTGCCAATGCCAACGATTCGTTCAACGCAGGCAATCCCAACATCCTGCTGAACACCCCCGAGTACGTGGTCCATCCACCGGTCGGCAAGTGGATGATCGCCTTCGGGATGTGGCTGTTCGGCGCCGACAACCCCTTCGGCTGGCGCTTCGCCGCTGCGCTCACCGGCACGCTCACGGTTTTCCTGGTTTCCCTCATAGCCCTGAAGCTTTTCCGATCCCATATCCTCGGGGCCGTTGCCGGGTTGCTGCTCGCCATCGACGGACACCATCTTGTCCTCTCACGCACCTCGCTGCTTGATATTTTTCTTGCATTCTGGCTTTTCGCCGCTTTTGGCGCCCTTCTGTTGGACCGCGACGACGGCCGGCGTCGTCTGGCTTCCCGGCTCGCCGCGCAAGCGGCTGCTTGGCCCGGCGGCCGCCCGCTGGGGAGCCAACTCGTGGCCGGTCCCTGGTTGGGAATGCGGTGGTGGCGCCTTGTGGCCGGTATCTGCCTCGGGCTCGCCGTGGGCACCAAATGGTCGGCGTTGTTCTTCGTCGCGGCTTTTGGCATCATGACCGTTCTGTGGGATCTGAACGCCCGCCGGATCGCAGGCATCAAGAACTGGTTCAGTGCCGGTGTCATCAAGGACGGCATCCCGGCGTTCTTCACTCTTATTCCTGTCGCTGTGGTCACCTACACCGCAACGTGGACAGGCTGGTTCCTTTCGAAGGACGCTTACTACCGTCAATGGGCCGTCACCAACCCGGCGCCCGGATGGGACTGGTTGCCCGATTCGGTGCGCTCCCTGGCCCACTATCACCTGGAGGCGTACAAGTTCCACCAGGGGCTCAGCGCGGAGCATCCCTACCAATCCAGTCCATGGACCTGGCTGCTCATGGGTCGCCCCACATCGTTCTATTACCAGTCACCCAAGCAGGGAACCGCGGGCTGCCTCGTGGAGACCTGTTCCTCGGCGATCCTCCCCGTGGGAAATCCCGTGCTCTGGTGGGGCGGAACCATCGCCCTGGTCGTTCTGCTGTTCTGGTGGGCGGGACGCCGCGATTGGCGGGCGGGAGCAATCCTCGCCGGGGTCGCCGCCGGATATCTGCCGTGGTTCATGTACCCCGAACGCACCATGTTCATCTTCTATGCGGTCTCGTTCGAACCGTTCCTGGTGCTTGCCCTGACGTACGTTCTGGGCTTGGTGCTCGGACGCAGCACGGATCCGCCGTGGCGCAGACGCTCCGGACTGTACGTGGTGGCCGGTGTCGTGGTTTTGGCTGTCCTGGCCACGGCGTTCTTCTATCCCGTGCTGACAGCGGAGGTCATCGGCTACCAGGAATGGCGTATGAGAATGTGGATGCCGTCGTGGATCTAGGAGGCAAGCAGTGAGGGAAGCAAGCACGGAGCTCCTAGTCGAGGCCGACGAGGACAGCAATGTGACGGATCTCCTTCTGGAGCGGTGCGCCAAGGATCCGTTCGGCATCCTGTACGCGCACAACACGGCCAACGGTTGGCTCAACGTTTCAGCTGCGCGGTTCCTTGCAGACGTCACTGCGTTGGCCAAAGGCCTCATAGCCGGCGGACTCAACCCCGGTGACCCCGTGGCGGTTTTGTCGCATTCCAGTTTCGAGTGGACCTTGGTGGACTTCGCGATCTGGATGGCTGGCGGCGTCACCGTACCGATCTACGAGACCTCGTCCGCAAGCCAGATCGAATGGATCCTCGCCGACTCCGGAGCCCGTCGGGTATTCGTGGAGGATGCCGCGAAGGCCCAAGTGGTCCATTCCGTCGTGGACAAATCCGGGCTCCTGGGCGACGACCCGATCGCCATCATCCGGATGGAACACGACGGCGACGCCCCCAACCTCACCAGCGTGTCCGCCGTCGGGATCGGTGTCATGGATGCAGAACTGGAGCGTCAGCGCAGCGCAGCAAAGCTGGCCGATGTCGCCTCCATCGTCTACACCTCCGGAACGACGGGCAAGCCAAAGGGTTGCGAAATCACGCACGGAAATTTTGTGCTGGTGGCCCGCAACGTTATTCCTTTCCTGCCAGAGCTTTTGATGCAGCCGGGAGCCAGGACGTTGATGTTCCTGCCGCTGGCCCACGTCCTGGCCCGGGCAGTCCAGGTGGTTTGCCTCACTGCCGGCATCACTCTGGGCCACAGCGCCGGAGCCAGCGGGCTGATGGCAGATCTCGGATCCTTCAAGCCAACGTTCCTGCTGGCCGTCCCGAGGATCTTCGAAAAGGTTTACGCCGGCGCCAGCCATAAGGCCGCCATGTCGGGAAAATCCGCCCTCTTCGCGGCGGCGTCCGCAACCGCTGTTGAATATTCGACGGCGCTTGACCTCGCCTCGCGAGGTCAGGGTTCGGGTCCTGGTTGGTTGCTGAGAACCAAGCACGGCGCATTCAACAGGCTTCTCTATCCCAAGGTGAGGGAAATTTTCGGTGGCAACGTGGGCTACACGGTTTCTGGCGCCAGTCCCCTGAGCCTGCGGGAAAATCACTTCTTCCATGGCGCCGGTGTCCCCATTTTGGAGGGCTATGGCCTCACTGAAACCACTGCGCCCTGCACCGTCAACACGCCCAGCATGTCGCGTATCGGCACCGTGGGTATCCCCCTGCCGGGAACCACCATCAGGGTGGCCGAGGACGGTGAGGTTCTGGTCAAAGGCATCGGCGTGTTCAAGGGTTACCACGGCAATGACGAAGCCACTGAGGCCGCCTTCGCGGATGGCTTTTTCCGTACCGGAGATCTGGGTGAGCTCGACTCTGACGGCTTCCTGACCATCACCGGCCGCAAGAAGGATCTCCTCGTAACGGCCGGCGGCAAGAACGTGGCTCCCGCTCCGCTGGAAGAGAAGCTGCGCGAACACCCGTTGGTGGGTCAGGCTGTGGTCGTTGGAGATGGGCGGCCTTTCGTGGCGGCCTTGATCATCTTGGACCCCGAAGGCCTGGCGGATTGGTGCACTGAGAACAAATACGGTGCACTGAGCCTTGAAGAAGCAACCCACGACGAGCGCGTGAAAGCCGCCGTGCAGTCTGCCGTAAACGAGGCCAACAAGCTCGTCTCAGACGCCGAGTCCATCAGGAAGTTCGCTTTCATCACGGCGGAGCTCAGCGTCGAGTCCGGGCACCTGACGCCCTCCCTGAAACTCAAGCGGGTGGCCGTGGTTGCAGACTTTTCCTCGACTGTGGAGAAGCTCTACGCGAAGTAGGAGCGCATGTCAGATCGATCGGTAATGCCGGCCCCGCTGCTTTACTACTCCCGCGTGCGGGCAACACTGTTGCCCCGTTACATCGGGCTGGCGATCATGGCCTTCGGCGTGCTCTTCATAGCTCTCGCATTGGCTCAGCGCCGGATCGACTTCCTGTTGGTCCCCTTGGTGATGCTGCCGACCGGGGCATTTGTCGGCTTCATGACGGTCACGGTGAGAGTCGATCAACAAAATGTGGTCATGGACTTTTGCGGCATTTTCAAACGCAAACTGCCCCGGGACCAAATCGCCATGGTCACCACCGACAACGCCGCCGGCATCAACGGCTACGGGCTTCGGTACATGGGACCCGGCATGGTCGGATACCTGGTCGGCGGCCCCGAGATCAGCATCGAGATGAACAACGGCAAGACCGTCATTGCCAGCACCGATCGTCCCGAACTACTCATCAGCATTCTTAGGGCCCGGACTGCCCGTGAAACTGGCTGAGGCTCATCGACGGCCCTGAATCTGGCTAAGGATGGAGGGATCCTTGATCTTGTGGTCATTGGTGAGCATGAAGGCTTTGGACAGAATCGTAGCCAGCCGCCCCGCCTTTTCCTCGAAGGGAAGGAAGATGCGTTCTGCTCGTGAAGCGGGCGCTTGAACAATGCAAAGGTAGGAGTCGTCCGGTTCCATCAGGATGTTTCCTGACCCAAGGTGGATCTTGTAGCTACGAAGCGCACCTCGGACAAGGAGATGGCGATCAGTCAACTTACAATTCTCTGCGAGGATTGTGCGGGGAAGGATGCTGGCAAGATATTCGCGTCGCGTCTGGGCGGATTCCGTAAGGGGCGCTGTATGCGAAGCGCTCCAGTAATTCTGGACAGAGCTGTTGGGGTGGTCCGCCCATTCCAGGTCCGGCCCGATTGCGGCCACTGCGGTAACCAAATCAACATCACGCATTGCTTCGCTGAAAACTGCCCGTGGCACCTCACCGAGGTCTACTGGCTCCCAGGTATCCCGGGCTACGTTCCGTTCGAACCACACCCTGTTGGTTGTGCACAGAGATGCCAGGTCGTCCTGGACTTCAAGGAGTTCGATGCTGAAACCCGCCCTGAGCCGCTCGTCAAGGAAGTCTACGTAGAGTTGGCTGTCTTGGCCGCCGTCCCAAGAGCCCAACTGCGTGCCGTGCCAACCACGGTCTTTCAGTAGCGCCTGCGCCCTCGGATAGTCAAGGATATGAGCCGCGAATCGGTTGGAATACAGCCTGGTCTGCCGCTCGGCGTCCGTGAGCAGATACAGCTCGCGGTACACCTGCCTGAAGGGTTGCCTGAGCTGGTGCTCCATCTGGTGCAGGCGCCAAGCCCGCACTTCCTCCGCACCGCGCTCCCAGGGCTTCCACAACACGACGACGGCGTCGCTGGTGATTTCACGTACTTCACCGTCGATTCCCGCCAGTTCCCAGCCCGCGTCCCCCTCAATGCGTCTAGGGTAACCGGAAAATCCACCTTCGTTGGATGCCAGGGTCCACAGCAGCTGCCGCGCGATGGTTCCGACCACGGCGTGTTCCAGGTACCGGGTCCGGAAGTCGACCCCGGCCCATGCCCTGTCTGAAGCCATAAGGCCCTCCATCCGGCGGCGCTGGCTGCCGAGGGCCCTTTTTGCTTCGCTCACTGCTAGTTTTACTTCAGCAAGCACCGGCGTGTTCTTGAACTCAGACGGCATTGCCATGCGTCTGTCGTCCGCATCTACCCAAACCAGCTCCACAGCCGCGGCACCGGTTGCGTTCGTCAAGGCGACCCTTGCCGTGTAGCTGCCCGCGGCAAATTCCTTGACGCCCTGGGCATCGAACCCGAGATCCGGAACAGCCGTTTCCAGGAGTTCCGAGGGGGCGAGGCCGCGTTCAGAGGAGAGCTGGTCGATGACGCTGACAAGGCGCTTATGCAGGTTCTTGTTTTTAACAACATCGCGGATCCTTGCCAGGGCACCAACCACTTCTGTGGTGGCGTCCGGGTGGCTCCTGGCGATCTCCAACAGCGCCTCAACACCCGCGTTGGCTCCTGTGGTTGAGCGGCAGACTCCGTTCTTGCCATTGTGACCGGCTCCGAGGTAGGCGCTGGCATCACGGATGAGGCTGATCTGTCCCGGGGCATCCGGTTGGAAAGCCAGCAGCCACAAGGAAGCACGAACCACTGATCCCGAGTACGGGGTGAGACAGGAGAACTCACCAAAGTCCGCTGTCGGGGTTCGCTCCGCGGTAATGCCAAGCAGTCGCTGAGCAGCCAATAGTGCCTCAGGCTGCTCGGCCACGTACTCCGCTGCCGCCCGCTTCCATTTGGCAGTGGGCTTGGGACCTGTCAGTTCGCTCATGAAAAGAAGCAGACGGGCGGACTGGTACTCGGGCAGTACGGCTTGTAGTGTCTCGCCGACCCGGGGCCCGAAGTCGTCATTATCGGTTACGTATTGCAGCGGTATGCGGCCGGTCCCGGTGTCGTCATCGAGCAGCAGTTCATTGAACTTCCGCACTTCGGGGTGCAGGCCCGGACCATCCCGGAAATCCATGAGAAGGATGGCTTCCACTCGGCGCGTCGCAGCGGGAATGCTCCTCCGTTCAGAGGAATCAAGTGCCATGACCGGCTCGTGAAATGCCTGCCGCCACGACGGAAAGATGTATTGCGAGTAGGGCACGTGGGAGAGCATCCAGTCGAGTTCTTCGAAATCCCACTCCAACGGAGCCAGCTCCGACAACGCGTAAAGCCCCTGCTCTACCAGAGGCGGCATTCGAACCCGTCCACCCGGATTGTTGGGCTGCTCATGGCGCCACTCGACGATTCCATACTTATGCTCATGTATGTATTTGAAGGTCAGGGCGAACGCTCCCTTCCGCCCCTCGGGGTCGAGTTCCTCGAGATAACGGGCAAACTGCTCACGGTAACCATTAAGGGCTTCCCCGCCAGCAGCCCATTCGGAATGCGCAGGTTCGAAAAATTCCAACAGCCGGTCCCTTTGGTCATCGGCAAGCCGGGCCAGCTTCTGCGGGAACGCCCTGGGTGCTGCTGTTTCAGTCATTCCACTCATCCCCCGACCAGTGGTACAAGCTTGATGAAAGTTGCTTCAGTAGCTTTGCTGACGTCTATCTGGTCCGAAAGGCTGCAAAGCTGCCGATCGTCCACCAGCACGACGAAGGCGTTCCGTTCGAAGCCCTTTATCGCGGCATCGGCTTGGTTCTCCCAGCTTCCGGGTCCAGGTCCTTTGACAGTCCTTTGGGCCCCCCGGGCATTGAGCTCGCGTTCGGTGGCGGACACGGCCACCACAGTGGTGCGGCTACCGGCAAGGGCATTGTGGCGGGCGACCTCCTCGCGCACACGCCAACGGATCAATTCCTCTACCGTTATGACATCAGGCAACCCGGACAGTTCTTGCGCGGCTGATGCCCCGGCTCCAGGCAGTTGTTCATCGCACACCCTCAACACGGCCATATGGTCCTCCCCCATCGACTGGACGTTTCCCGCAGCATATACGGCGAGGCAGACATTCAGGGTCGCAAGTCGAAATGGCAATAAAAAACGGACACGGAGCCGGGATGTTTCCGGCTCCGTGTCCGTTCGGAGATGGGTTACGCGTCGATTCAGCCCCGATCCCCCGCAACAGCGGGGTTGGAGACCTCATCGCTTGATTCGTCTTGGTCCTCGGCGTCGCGTTCCGCATCGCCGGACACCAGGCCCCGGCGCCGCTTGGTCGGCCACGTGAAGATGAAGGTCAGCGTCGCCGCGATGAACACCAAAGCTCCAATGACGATGCCCGCGTCAACCCAGAACTGACCCGGGAAGAGCCTGATGAGGGTGTCTTCCAAGGAGAAGGTCCATGTGCCGCTGGCGAAGAAGATCCGGTGGAATTCGGTGAAGAACTGCTGCCAGCTCAGTACAGCCAGGACGGCGAGGCCAATGATGATGACCAGGGTGACGATGGAGCCGGCAAACAGCCCGCGACGGATTCCGCCGTTGCTCCGCTTCCGCAGGTACAGGATGGCGATGATACTGAGGATGATGAGCAGGAGCCCGCCACCGAAGGAGGACAGAATCACCGTCTTGACGTCCGCCATGTGCGCCACTTCGCTGTCCTTGAAGAGCTTGGCGCCGTCCTGGTTCACCAGTCCACCCAGGTACCGGGGACCTGCCCAGTTGCTGAGGTAGTCCACGGCGTATGAGCCATAGGTCATGCGGTCATCAGTGTTGAAGCCGTAGCCGTCGCCAGGGAATCCCGGACGGTTGTACTCCACCCAGAGGAACAACGGGCTGGTCACTGCCCTGACGGCCAACACCAGGAGGATGACAGGGTAGAAAACCGCCAACAGCACCTGGAAGACGCGGGGACCAACCGGCTTAACCTTGGCCGCTTGCTCGCGTTCAGCATTGCGCCTTGCCACTTCGTCTTCTGGCGGACGGACCTGAAGGGCCGACGTCGGCAACGGTTCAGAATAGTGCGAGGGCTGCTTGTTCGAGGATGCACCCGCGAGCGTGTCGGCGAACAGCGGCGGCTCGGCAGGGGCGTCGGCTGCTTCTGCTGCCTTGCGGTCAGCGCGGCTCTCCGGCTGCCCGGCGCCGGCTGAAGCGGGTGACGTCGTTGCAGGCGCAGGGGTGGCACCACTGGACGTCTTTGGCTTCATCCAGTCGAAGGCCGGTTCGTCGGGGTCCTCGTGGACGTCCGTGTCCGGTTCTTGTGGTTTTGGGCTCTTGTCGCTCACAGGGTTCACTTCCGTAGGCATCCACCGGCGAATGCGTGCTGCCGGCTCTCTTGTCTGCATTCGAGCCTACCGCCCGGGTTTGCGCCGACACGAGGAACCAAGCCGCCTTACATCAGATTGAAACGCAACTGTAAGGTCTATGCGGCGATGCTTCTATAACCGCCGTCATTGGCATCCAAGTCACCGGTCTCCCCCGCGCGTACGGCCCGGCCACCCAAAAGCAGCGTGTAAGTCCAGTATCCGCCAAGAACCAAGGCTCCAATGGCGATCTTCGCCCAGACCGGGAGCTGGCTGGGCGTTACAAAGCCTTCCACAATGCCTGACACCAGCAGGACCAGCACGAGGCCCAGGGCGATCGTGATCAAAGACCGTCCCTCATCGGCCACAGCCTGCATTCGTGTCCGGGGGCCAGGACGGACCATGGCCCAGAATATTCTGAGTCCTGCAGCACATGCGATGAACACAGCAGTGAGCTCCATCAACCCGTGCGGGAGAATGTAGCTGAAGAACACGTCGGTTTTCCCTGAGGCCATGAAGACTCCGCCGGCGATTCCCACGGCCTGGGCGTTCATGAAAAGGATGTAGGGCACCCAGAATCCCGTGATCCCGAACGCCACGGCTTGGGCTGAAATCCACGCGTTATTTGTCCACACGGCCCCGGCAAAGGACGCCGCCGGGTTCTCTGAGTAGTAGTCGATGAAGTCTTCCTCGACGTACCTGCGCACTCTCTCATCACTTCCGAACGCCGCTCTCAGCGCATCCGGTGAAGTGCCTATCCAGAGAGCGTAGGCCACCCCGACCACGGTGAAGGCCAGCCCGCACCAGAGTGTCAGCCAGCGGATCCGGTAGAAAGCGGCGGGCAGTGAGATGACGAAGAAGCGGGCCAGGTCTTCCATGAAGTTGGAGCGCGCACCCGTGAACCTGGTGCGGGCTTGCGCAAGGGCAGCGGACAACGAGGACGACAAACCGGTTTCAGGAGCTACCGAACGGATCAGGGACAGGTGCCCGGAAACCGTTTGGTACAGGCGCAGCAGCTCGTCCGCTTCCTCTCCCGTCAGCCGGCGCTTATGCGCCAGAGCATGAAGCCGCGACCATTTATCCCCATGTATGGCCGAGAAGGCATCGATGTCCACGGCACCACCCTAACGCCTGTAGCCCGGGTCCATGCCTCAAAGCAGCGTCAATTGGCCCGGCACGCCGCTAGACTCGTTTGTGCAGGCGCCACGGGGCGCATGTTCGGGAAGCATGGGGGCTGGCTTGAGTTCGATCATTACAGGCGAGGCAGTGGTCCTCGAGCTGCGCGCAGCGTCCTTTGCAGCCCGCGGGCTGGGTCTTGTTCTCGACGTCATTTCCCAAGTCATCCTGGCAATCTTGCTGATCATCCTCGTCTTGTCGGCGTCCTCTGACCTCGACGATTCGGCCATCCAGGCACTGGTCCTGTGCAGCATCGTATTCTCCGTGGTGGTTGTGCCCGTCACTGTGGAAACCCTCACCCGAGGTCGCTCGTTGGGAAAGCTCGCCACCGGTCTGCGGATAGTGCGCGACGACGGCGGATCCATCCGCTTCCGCCACGCCCTGATCCGTGGACTGCTCGGTTTTCTGGAGATCTATATGACCTTCGGGGGCCTGGCGATTGGCGTGGCATTGTTCAACGAGAAGTCCAAGAGGCTGGGCGACATCGTTGCCGGAACGTACTCACTACGCCTGCGCGTGCCGTCGAAACCCCGGATCATGCCCGTCGCGTCGCCTTACCTGCAGGGATGGGTTTCCATGGCGGACATTGGCCGGGTACCGGACTCCACCGCACGGCGGGCAGGCACCTTTGTCCAGCAGGCGTACCTCATGGCGCCGGCATCACGCCTGTCCATGGCAACGTCCCTGGCCACTGAGCTGGCCGGCTATGTTGCACCGCCCCCACCCCATGGCACCATCCCCGAGGACTACATTGGTGCAGTCCTCGGGGAGCGGCGCAACAGGGAACTTGCGCGCCTGCGTCAGGCCGAGCAGAGGAACGCTGTGGTGGGCGCACGGTTACGAAGGCTCCCGTTCACCCACGAGCCCTAGTTAGGCACAGAACCACAGTTCGGCACGGACTCACCCCCAGTGGTCCGGCCTGCGAAGCCGCGGAGGCAGCAGTGTCCGTGAGTTGCCGTCGGCCGCGTTGATCTGCGGCTGCGTCAGATAGAGCGCTGTGGAAAGGTCCGCGCCCGACAATTCTGCTCCGCGAAGATCCGCCCCCAGCAAGTCCACTGCCGCCAGGTCACTGCCCGTCAGCTTGGCCCCTATCAGGTAGGAACCGCGCAGATCCGCCCCGCATAGGCTGAGGCCCACAAGCTGGGCGCCCATCAGGTCGGCACCCGGCTGCAGGCCGCCGTCGGCCATCTGCCGTTCGTCCGCACAGTAAGAAGCGCGGACTTCCTCGCTGACCTCCACGAGAAGGTTCCGCACCTGCCCATGGAGGGTTTCGACGTCGGCATTAAGTACCGTGGTGGCCTCACCACGCGCGGTGGCCGCCACATGCCCGGCGAGGCGGGCTGCCGCCGTGGCAAGCCCGGGATCGAAGGTCCGTTGCCGGGCTTCGTCCAGGTACCAGAGCATCTCGTGGAGTTGCCTGACGATTTTGAAGACGGCAAACATCCCGGGCGCCGAAGCAGGGCGCTCCCGCCAACTGGTACCACCGAAGGTGTGCTGGGAAACCAGCTGTCCGGCGCCGAAACAATCAAAAACCGTGCAGCCGGCGAACCCGCGGGGCCGCAGCCGCTGGTGGATGGTGCAGGAAAAGTCCGCAGCCAGGTTTTGGCACGGCGAAGCGGCAGGCTTATCGATGGCGAAATCCGCAGAGCGGGAGAATCCCAGCGCAGTGCAGCACAGCGCAAAGCAGTTGCCGCAGTCGGGACGAAGGGTTGGTTGAGTGGTCATATAGTGCTCCAGGTGATGAAGTGGGTCCGTTTGAGAGGAGCCGGGGAACCCGTCAGCGGGTTCCCCTAAGGGACACCTGTCATCACGATGGAGGGCAGCACAAAACCGGAGGCCAACAGATGGTTGGCACGGAAAATCCGGGTCAAAGAGAAGTCCGGGTCAAAGAGCGCAAGAAATAATCACTGCGCCGATCCTAACAGCTGGATTACCGCTGGGCGTAGCTGGCCCAGGGAATGTTCCAGTCGCCAAAACCTTCCAATGGTTCAACAGCGGGTGCTCCCGTGTTCAGGATTTGCACCACATCGCCGGTCTTCATGTTGTTGAAGAACCACGCCGCGTCATCCGGCAGCAAGCCCACACAACCGTGCGAGACGTTCACACGGCCGATGGCTCCCCAGGCTGCCTCAAGCGCCTGGTGGACGTATACACCCGACCAGGTCAGACGGTTGGCATAGTCCACTACCATCGGCGGGTAGTAGCCCTTGTCTCCAGGCTTCAGACCGATGCTGCCGGCGTTGAAGTTGGACTTGCGTTCCTGCTCGAGGATGACGGCGTAGCCGGTGGGCGACAACCAGTCTTCGCCGCCGAGGGACACAGGAGCCGTGTGGACCAGTTGTCCATCGGAATACACGTTCATGGTCTTGGTGGTGTCGTCCACTACAGCTATCCGCTGCGGTCCGGTGGTGAAGGTGGACACAACGTCTCCATTGCCGATCATGTTGTTGCCGAAATCGACACCCAACAGCTTCATGTCAACGGTGACTGTGGTTCCGGATGCCCAGAATGCCTCTGGCCGGATGCGCACCTTCTTATCCGAGTACCAATGCCACGCCACCGGCTGGCCGGAGGAGACGGTGATGGCCACCCGCTTCTCCATGGCCGCCTTGTCCACAACCGGCTCACTGAAGTTGATTTCAATGGGTTGGCCGGATCCTGCCGTGCTGCCATTCCGGGGGTAGATGGATGCGTCTGCCTCATACGCGGCGGAAACCGTGGTGAAGGTCTGCGACTTCGTGGTTTCCTTCCCGGCTGTGTCCACCACCGTGTAGGAATAGTTGTACTTGGTCTTGAACTTCAGCACTTCCTGGGTGGTCCACGTGGTGCCATCCGGGCTGATCTTGCCAACCACCGGCGTCCCGCCGTCGGCAGGAGTCAACACGACATTTTTGACCTTGCCGTTGACCGCTTTGAGCTGGGGACCCACCACCGGGTTCCACTCCACCGCGCCGTCCAACGGGGTGATCCCTACCTCGACGGGTTTCGCCTCAACAGTCGGAGTGGGAGACGGGGCGTTGGCGGTGTCCTGCGAAGAGCCGGGCAACAGTCCAGGCACGGTGGCCACGCCGATTCCGCCCACGGCAATGGCCGCGCAGATCCCAATGATGGCAAGGACCTTGCCCGTTTTCCGTTTGGCGACTTCCGTCATGTTTCCCGTCATCCTGTCCCCCGGCAAGCAATACTGAATACCCAATTCTAGTCGAAAGGCCGGCCACGCTGATTGCGCGCCGGCCTTTCTCCATCGATTTGTGGATTATGTGGAGCTCTTAGTAGCGGTAGTGCTCCGGCTTGTAGGGCCCGGCGACATCGAGGTCCAGGTACTCGGCCTGTTCCTTGCTTAGCTCCGTCAATTCAACACCGAGGGCGTCCAGGTGCAGTCGGGCGACCTTCTCGTCCAGGATCTTCGGCAGAACGTAAACCTGCTTCTGGTACTCCCGCTCGCCGGCAGGCTGGTCCTTCTTCGTCCACAGCTCGATCTGCGCGATCGTCTGGTTGGCGAACGAGTTGCTCATCACGAACGAAGGGTGGCCCGTGGCGTTGCCCAGGTTCAGCAAGCGGCCCTCGGAGAGGACGATGATGGAGCGCTCGTTGTCCGTGCCGGAGTCGAAGACCCACTCGTGGACCTGCGGCTTGATCTCTACCTTCTTGACCCCTTCGACCTTGGCCAGGCCGGCGATGTCGATCTCGTTGTCGAAGTGGCCGATGTTGCCCACGATCGCTTTGTTCTTCATGCCCAGCATGTGCTCGGCCAGGATGACGTCCTTGTTGCCGGTCGTGGTGATGAAGATATCGCCTTGTGCCAGCACCGTCTCCAACTTGGCAACCTGGTAGCCGTCCATTGCTGCCTGGAGCGCACAGATGGGGTCGATCTCGGTAACGATGACGCGCGATCCCTGTCCACGCAGAGCTTCCGCCGCGCCCTTGCCGACGTCGCCATAACCACAGACGACGGCGACCTTGCCGCCCATGAGGACGTCCGTGGCCCTGTTGATGCCGTCCGGGAGGGAGTGGCGGATGCCGTACTTGTTGTCGAACTTGCTCTTGGTGACAGAGTCGTTGACGTTGATGGCCGGGAAGAGGAGCTTGCCCTGCTCAGCCAGCTGGTACAAGCGGTGGACACCCGTGGTGGTTTCTTCGGTGACGCCCTGGATGAGGCCTGCGGTGCGGGTCCACTTCTGCGGGTCCTCAGCCAGCGTGCGGCGAAGGAGGTCGAGGATGATCGCATATTCCTCGGGGTCCTCTTCGGTGGCCGCCGGGACAGCGCCGGCTGCCTCGAACTCCACGCCTTTGTGCAGCAGCAGCGTGGCGTCGCCGCCGTCGTCGAGAATCATGTTGGGACCCAACTCAGGGTCGGTGTCGGCGCCCGGCCAGGTGAGGATCTGTTCGGCAGTCCACCAGTACTCTTCAAGGGTTTCACCCTTCCAGGCGAAGACCGGAACACCCTGCGGGTCTTCCGGGGTTCCCTTGCCGACCACGATCGCGGCAGCGGCTTCGTCCTGGGTGGAGAAGATGTTGCAGGAGGCCCAACGGACTTCCGCGCCAAGCGCTGTGAGGGTCTCGATGAGCACGGCGGTCTGGACCGTCATGTGCAGGGAACCGGCGATCCGCGCGCCCTTGAGCGGCTGGGAAGCGCCGAACTCGGCGCGAAGCGACATCAGGCCGGGCATCTCGTGCTCGGCAAGCCTGATCTGGTGGCGGCCTGCCTCGGCGAGCGAAATATCAGCCACTTTGTAGTCGAAAGTCATGGAAGTCCTTAGGGTGCCGTGCGGGTGTAAAAATGTGCGTTCTGAAGCGATGCCCGGTAGGAAAACGGGCTGCTAGGCCTTGGAGTCGTGCTGGCCCGAGCCGGCAGCATTGGCCGCAGCCAGAAGCTCCGGAGGCAGCAGCAGCGGAATGCCGTCCTCGATGGAGTAGCGGAGCTTGGCGCCGTCCCCGGCTTCAGCTGTCGATACCAGCTCCTCGCCCTCCTGGACCAGCGATGAACCCGTCACGGGGCAACGCAGGATGGACAACAGTTCAGGACTGACCTTAGGCATGAATGATGCTCCCTGGGTGGCGCCGGCCTGGCGCCGCTGGCGGATTTATCTGCAGCTTCCAGACTACCGCGCGGGACCGCGGGCTTTGGATCACTGCGACGGTTTGAGTCACGACGGCGGTGCGAGCCGTCGTCGTGACCTCTGACGGCGGTGGAACCTTAGGACGGCTCGCGGAGAATGCGGAGATGGCCCCGGCGGGTGCCCTCGGCGCTCGCCGGGGCTTCAATGTGCGGGTGGCTTTGGCGGGCAGGGGTCTCTGGGGCCGCGGATGCTGCCTCGCGGACAGCGTTCGCCAGCGCCAGGAGATCGTCCGGGCC
This sequence comes from Paenarthrobacter sp. NPDC057355, assembly GCF_042667405.1. NCBI lineage: Bacteria > Bacillati > Actinomycetota > Actinomycetes > Micrococcales > Micrococcaceae > Paenarthrobacter > Paenarthrobacter sp. NPDC057355. The sequence continues at coordinate 91,246 of NZ_JBHVAL010000011.1, forward strand.
AGGTTGCGGGGGCGTCGTGGGCATCGCCAAACGCAGCACTTCCCAGCCGCGCGGGACGGTGAGGCTGTCGGCGTGCTGTGTGCAGAGGTCATACGCGTGCGGTTCCGCATAGGTGGCAAGCGGCCCGAGGACAGCCGTTGAATCTGCGTACACGTACGTCAAAGTGGCCACCGCAGACTGGCGGCAGGCTGATCTTGAACACTGACGAATAGCACCCACAACATCCCAGATTAGCGCTACTTGGCACCTGGGGCGCGCATTGAGGCGCCGTGGCCGGCAATGATGGCGTGGTTTGGGCGACTTCGGCGCGGTGTGGACAATGATGTCGCGCTGGCCGGTACCCGGGACTAAAGTCGATATATGCAGTCACAGCCACATGTTCCCGGATTTACCGTCCGGTGGACTGACGCCGATGGCGATCAGACAGAGGGACACGCCGGACCGGGCGTGCGGGGATTCCGGCAGCGCCGGCGCAACCGCCATGGCAGGGGGCTGCGGGGCGAGCTGATGCTTCCCAACCTTCCAGGTTTCCGCACGCGTTCCGAGCGGTTCGACGACATGGTGCTCGACTCCGCCGAACGTCTCCAGGACATGTGGGGCAAACAGCTGGACGGTGTCCTTTTCGCCGTCGACGAGATCCCGCCGAACCTGGAACAGCTGGTCGCCACGGGCAACCCGGCTCCCATGGGTGCCTATACCCCCGGCGGTCGCGGCGAGCCGCCCATGATCACGGTCTTCCGCCGGGTGGTGGAGCAAGGCACCACCACCCGTGACGAACTGCAGGACCTGGTCCACGACGTTGTGGTGGAGTACACGGCGGAAATGCTGGGCGTACCCCCGGAGACCTTGGACCCCGTTTATCGCCGCCGCTACCAGTAGGGCCTGCTAGTAGCCCACTGTGACGGGGACCTTCTCCAGCCCCGCCGCAGCATCCTGGATCGCCACCACTGACACGTCATTGCGGCCTTGTTTTCCCAGGACCATTGCGCCATAGACGGGATCGCCGGATGCGGAAACCACGTATCCCGCTACGACGGCATCGCCGGTCTTTGCCGGGAGTTCGATGACCGACGTGGTGCCACCGGCGAGGTCTAGGTCAACGGCCTTGCCCACCTTGCCGTCGGCCGTGACAGGAGCGTAGCTGACCGTGGCACGGCCCTCAGGGACGCCAAAGCTCAAAGAGCGCAGCCCATCACGCGGAACGGCCACCAGGTGCTGGCTCCCCAACCGCGCCGATGCCGGAGACCAGGCGAAATCCGTGGCTTCTTCAGCCTTCGCGCCACGGGTAACCCTGGTGGATGCAACAAACGAAACGTCGGAGCTGGCACGGACTGTATAACTGCCGGCCGGTACGCCATCGAGATTCATGGTGGCAACAGAGCCACCCTTGACCGTCACTACTCCCCCATTGGGAAGCTTCCGCTCGCCGTTGGCGCCGTACAGGCTGACTTGGACCACTGCATCCGTTGATCCGGGAACGGCGATCTGGAGGGCCGGAACCGCGTCGGCGAAACCGGACTTCGCGCCCAGTGCCTTGATACCGTCGGCGTCCTGAACAGCGACGCCGGACATCACCTGGACGTTCGATGGCCCGTCACCAGGGGAAAGGTACTCGACTCCCCCGGGAGCGAGCCCGCGCAGTACGCTTTGCTGGATTGTTGCCGCCACCGGACCGCCAGTGCTGCGGACGCGGACTGCCAGCTGGGATTCTCCCGGGGCCAGCCCGGCGAGGTTCAGGGAGCGGGTAGTTCCCGGAGCCACCAGGAGTCCCCTGGCGCCCGGGGCCTGGATCTGGCCTTCGTAACCGTAAAGGTCCAGGTTCACCGTGGCTGGGGTTTCTGAGGGGTTACTCACGTTGAGTACCGCAGTGCGGCCAACCGAGGTGTTCGCACCCTGCAACCATGAGTCGTTGGCCGGCGACTGGCACTGCGCCGACGCAAGTCCCCTGAGATCCCCATCCGTAGCCGAATAGCTGAGGTTGGCGGCCATGGACGCCTGCTCGTTTCCGATGGGTGCTGCCTCCACCACTGAGGGCGACGTGACCGGACTGATGGACGCCACACCGGCTGCGAGAACCGGCGGTCCGGACGTAGGCGCAGGAGAGCTCGTGGGAGCCTTGGCGATCTCTGCAACCGCTCCGCCACCCAGGGCCGTGACCTTGCTCCCGGGAACCGTCCCAGCGGGATTGCTCAGCACCACAGCGTTGAGGGCGCTTGCGGCCGTGGTCGAGACAGGGCTGAAGTCGGCGTCCGTGCCCACCACCGTCCCGCTGACCAGCCGCGCCGGTTCGGGGCATACGCCCAGTGCTCGGCCGGCAGGAACGTCAGCCTGGAGGATGTCCGTGCCGGTACCGCCGGAAGGTCCGGGAACCATCGAGGTGGCGGCCACAGCGCCCCCGCCGGCAGCCAGGATGACAACAGCGGAGAGCATCCCGGTGACGACGCCCGAATTGGATCGTCGCGAACCCTTGGTGCGGGACGACTTTTCGCTGCGCTGCGACTTGTCGCTGCGGGAGGGCTTCTCGCTGCGGGGGGACTTTTCGCTGCGGGAGGAGTCCTCGGCCGGATTCGTATCAGCCGCCGGTGTTGCTTCCTCGGCGTTCTTCTTCTGGTCCTCAGACACTGCTGTACTCCTTACGGAGGGATACTTCGTCCCTCGACATGCCCGTGCGGGAACGGCGGGCCGGCATCGGAATCGCCAGCAGGATCGTCAAGGCCATGACCACCACCTGCAGAACTCCCAGCCATACGGCCCAGGGGTTCGTGTAGCGGATTTCGAGTTCCCCGCCACCAGCTGGCAGGTCGAACGCCTGCGACCACCCGGATGTTGTCGCCGTCAACGGCTTGCCGTCGAACACGGCCGACCAACCGGGATCAGCGCGTTCGGCCAGCACCACTTTCCTGCCGTCATCTCCGGCTGGAACGCTGGCCTTTGCCGAAACGTCGTCAGAGGGCAGCGTCCCCACGGTGGCGCCTTGGCCATTGACGATGCGGACACGATGCGCCGCGTCAGCAGCATTGCCCGCCGCTTGGCGGGGCGTCACCCGCCATAGCCAGCCCGCTTCCGTCTGACCCACGGCAACCAGCCCCGGGACGGCGTCGATCCTGCTCGCAGTCAGTTGATCAGCGTTGTCGGCGGCCTTCAGCACCACGAAACCCGCACCGAGTTGCTCAAGGTCGGGGCGGGGATCCACGCCCGTGCTGGCTACGATCGTTGCCACGGCCCGCCGGAGGGATGCGGTAGCGGCGTCATCGGTCGTCAGTTCCTCACGGCCCGGCGCACCAATAATGGTCCTGGCCGAGGCGATCGTGGACAGGCTGTCCAGCGTTGTTCCGGCTCCGCGCATGAGTGAGGATGTGAAGGCGCCTTGCTCTCCGCTGGTGATCACCAGGGTTCGCGTACGTTCTGGCCCTTGGCCACGATCGACGGCGGTAGCGGGCAGGGTGCCGGACTCCGTGGGCCACACTTGGCGGTGGGCGCCCAGGGACGAAGCCGACTGCGGGGTTTTGGAAGCCGGGGAACCCGTGGAGGTCGAAGGTTGGAGGACGTTCTGCGCAGCCCAGGATCCCATTCCCGCCAAAGGCCCGGCAACAAACAGGATCACCACGACGGCCGAAGCAGCGCGTCGCAGCGGAAGCTTCCGGCGGGCAGCATCAGAGGTTCTGCGGCTCGCAGTGAAGATCTTCTCAGCGCCAAGCAAGGCAGCACCGAGCAACAGCATCCCGGAGGCGGACACGGACGGGCCGGTGAAGGGCCCAACGATGACGTTGTTGTTGACGCCCGTGGCCACGTGCCCGACGAGCCAGCCGCTTCCCAAGGTGGCCAGGGCAGCCAACCAGAAAACCCGCGCCAGTGCTGTGCGCTTACCGGGCAGGAACAAAGCCGCCACGGCAAGCAGCACCACAGGCACACCAATCAGCAACGCCAGAATCAGCGCCCACGGCACAGGCCCTGCACCGAACAGCGACAGTCCCGTCAGGCCGCCGTCGATCTTGAAGGCCAGCGGCTGGCCGAGCAGCTGCTGCCACAGCGGAGCGGCTTCGAAGCCGAGGGGAAGTCCAGGGTCGGCCAGCAACGAGCGGGGCCTGTCGAGAACGGAAATGCCATAGGGAAGGAACAATGCCAGTGTTGGCAGCAATGACCACCACATGGTCTTGCCGCGCTGCCCCAGGACCACGGCAGCCAGAACTACTGCGACGATGACCGGCCCCAACAAGGATGGCGCCGAGGCTGTGACGACAGCCATGGCCAAACCGGCGGCGGCTGCTGCAGTCCACGAAGGCGTCCCGTTAACGCCGGGTTTGCTGCGGATGGGACCGGAGGTCGTGTGCCCCTGACCCATCGCGGGGTGCGATGTCCTCGATTGTCCGACCGCAGATCCCGATGCCCGCAGCAATGCAAGCAGCAGCAGCGGCATCATGAGGTGGGCCATCAACGCGCCGATGCGGCCTTCATTGATGGAAATCAAGAGGGTCGGAGCGCCTGCCCACACAAGTGCTGCCACAGTCCGGAACCGGCGTTTGGTGGTCAACGCTCCCGACGCAAACCACGCTCCAACAGCGGACACCGGCATTGCGAGGATGAGGAGCCATGCCATGGCTGCATTCCCGTCCCCGCCGCCGATGAGGGACAGAATCCACAAGACGTAGCCAAATGGGTCGCCGTGGCCCGGCAGGCCTGCGCCAAGGGAAATCCACCATGTGGATGCGTTGGCCCAGATCTCCGCCGGGGATTCCGAGAGAGGGAGGAGCCCGCCTCCGGTGACAGGACCGGAGCGAAGGAGCCCCAGCAGCCCAACTACGGCTGCTGCCAGGGCGATGCAGGCCGCGGCAACAGCGCCGGTTCCCACCCAGCCCCGCTCGTTCGTTGCCAGGGCTTCAAAGTCGTCTGCGGCGTCACCGCTGGGCTCGGGAGCCAGGAGATCGCTGGCGGGCTGGGTGTCCTCACCAGGGCGGATGGCTTCCAGCAAGGATCGCCGATGGGCCCGGACCTCGCGCGTCGGTGTCTGGAGGCCGCGCACCACGGAACGATGGACGCGCCGCGTCCTGGCCGCGACGCGGCGCCCCCGGGCAATCGCGACGGGACGAACCAAAGCTGCCAGAGTGGCCGTGAATTGGGAAAAGCCGTATCCCGGTTCCTTCACGAGGATGCTCAGGACCAGGCGGACGATGGCACCGAAGAAAGCACCAACAGCCTGGAACGGCACCTTCCACCAGGGCGTGTGCTTGAGCCGGAGATGGATCTGGGCTTTTCGCGCTGCCGAGGACGTGCCCAGGCCATGCGGGCGGTGCTCCACGTGGAACATCCGGGCAGAGGGAACAACAACCACCCGGTTGCCGGCAAGCCAGTTCCGCCAGCAGAAATCCACGTCGTCACCACTGCCGGGCAGTGCGGGATCGAATCCGTCCAGCTGCTCCCAGACGTCTCGTCGTACCAACATTCCCGCGGAGTTAACGGCGAACGTGTCCGACCTCGCGTCGTACTGCCCTTGGTCAACTTCGTCGGCGTCGATCAAGGTGAGGCGCTCTGCCCAGCGACTCGTTGAAAGTCCTACATCCACCAAGTGTCGGTCGTTGTCCCAACCGAGCTGCTTGCAACCGGCGACAGTTACCGACGGCGCGCGCTCAACCGCGTGGAGCAGCTCTGCCAGCGCGTCGGGCGCGGGAGCGGCATCATCATGCAGGAGCCAGATCCACTCCACGGCCGGGTTCTCCCCGGACTTGTTCCGGGCAGGAGCAAGCTCCTGCAAACCCGCGCGGACAGCAGCGCCAAAGCCGGTCTTTGCTTGGTGGAAGGTGGTGACATTGCTTTCGCCGAGGGCGCCCCGGAGCAGGCCCAAGGAGTTATCCGTGGAACCTGTATCAATGCCAATGGCGGCATCTGCCGAACGCGTCTGGTCCGACAATGCCGCCAATGTCCTGGGCAGGTAGTTGCCGCCATCGTGGGAAACCACGATGGCGGTAACGTGCACTTCCTTGAGAATTAGACCGCTCGCTTCCTTAGCCGACGGCGCTCCCGCTCGGAAAGCCCGCCCCAAATACCGAACCGCTCGTCATTGGCCAGAGCGTACTCCAAGCACTGTGAGCGCACGTTGCACGCTCCGCAGACCTTCTTGGCATCCCGGGTTGATCCGCCCTTCTCGGGGAAGAATGCTTCGGGATCGGTTTGCGCGCACAGTGCGTCCGTCTGCCAGCCAAGCTCACCTTCGTCGTCGAATTCCCCTTGGCCGGGGAGACCGATCCATACAGGTTGTCCGGGCGTCTCAAGCGGACGGCGCAGCTCCATGGGAGGATCGTCGAGTTCATCTTCCGGACCAGCCGGCAAGTCACCGATCAATGCCTCATGTGCCGCGAGGAGGGCCGTTGCCTGGTCCTCCAAAGACTGCTGCACATTCTGGTTGTATCGGTCTGCCGCTTCCGGATCCGCGGGGTCCACGTACCAGTCTCCTGGCACTTCCCGCGAACGGTATTTCACCGACGCATGTTCTGCGACGACTGCATCTTCCTGGATACGCAACGCTTGCCCCATGGCGTCCCTCCTGAGTTTGCAGCTGCTGCTTGGATGTATTTCCGACTTCCGGTGGTGTTTCCGGATGCCTGTGCAGCGGCGTTGATTACTAATTACACGCGTGTAACTACAGTCAGTCAAGCCGCGCCGGGATAATAATCAAGAAGCTGTGGAAAAGTGGGATGCGCCACGCCCAACATCCCGGGCCTTGGCCCAATCGAAACCCGCGGAAAATTGGGACCCCTGAATCGCTTGCGTGAACATTCGTTGAATTACCGCGGAATCGGCATGGGCGTAACGGACGCAACCAGCGATTGGACAAAAGCGAGTGTGTCGCAATTCACATCCGGCGCTCTCTTCCCGGGAACGCTGCGCAACGGCCGTGGCAAGATTGACGCATGAGCATTCCGGCAGTGAACTTGATGACCGCCCTTCGGTCCGGGCATTCAACATCGCCCCGACTCACTTGGTACGGCCCCGACTCAGAGCGGGTTGAACTGTCCGGGCGTGTTCTGGACAACTGGGTGGCCAAAACAAGCAACCTGCTCCAGGACGAGCTCGACGCCGAACCCGGGATGTCCATCCGTCTGGACCTTCCGGCCCACTGGAAGTCCTTTGTCTGGGCACTGGCTGCCTGGCAGTTGGGAATGGAGGTAGTCCTGGACGGCACCTCCGCCAATCTTTTGGTCACCGATAAGCCTGACGACGGCGCCGGGGCCGGCTTCGATGCGGTGGTCGCCGTACCGCTCGCGGCACTTGCGATGCGCTGGCCCGGTGAGCTGCCATCCGGCGTCGTGGATTACGCGGCGGAAGTACGCTCCCACGGCGACGTCTTCATGGCCCATAACGACGTCGAGGAGGCCAACTCCGCCGTGCGCGGTTCTGCCGGGCACCTGCACGCGGAGCTGCTGGAGGGCTTTGCCGCTGCGCAGCAGCCCTCAGTCCGGCTTCTGGTGCGCACAACCGACGGATTGGAATCATGCCTCGCCGCGGCCCTCGGGGCATGGAAAGAGGACGGCTCCGTTGTGCTCGTGCACCCAGACGTGGATGTTACCGAGCATCTCCTGGACAACGAGCGGATCAGCCGGCCGTAGTATCAGCGGCTCGGGTTTACTGGGCGTCAGGGCTTCTTGCTGGAGGGAAGCTCGCCGGTTGCCGGATTTCCCGCTCCTGCTTCGGCGCCGGCTTTGGCCTTGGGGTGGATATCCAGAAGTTCGTGGTCGTGCGAAAATTCCGGTTCCTGGTCGAGTTCCTTGTTGAAGACCAGGAAGCGGTAGGCAAAGAACCGGACTACTGTCGCTACCAGAATGCCAACTACACCGGCGGCGAAGAGCAGGTTCTTGTCCGTGATGTTCAACCAATAGTTGGCGATGAACGTGAAACCGGTGGAGATCCCGATTCCGATTCCGTTGATGATGACGAACATCACGAACTCGCGCAGAACGTTGTCCTGCCTGCGATGCCGGAAAGTCCAGAACCTGTTGGCGATCCAGGAGAAGATAGTTGCCACCACGGCACCAACAAAACGCGCTTTGGACGGGCTGTCCGTCATCGGGCCGTGCATCAGGTAGTACGTGAGGCCGTTGTCGATAACGAACGCAACACCACCCACAGCGCCGAACTTGGCCACTTCGCGCCAGAAAAGCGAAGCAAGTCCGCGGATGCGATCTGCAAGTGTGGTGATCATGACCCTCCATGGCCGTTGAAAGTGGGCCGATGGGCCTCGACCATTTTAGCGCCGATTTCCATGCGCTGCCCGGGAGTACGCTGTGAGAACACCTATACGGTGGCCTGAACTGACGATAAATGGCGCCAAAAGGGCAGCAGAATCAGTGATCCCCCTGCCGGTTCGGTAGGCTGAACCTTGTGACTTTTCCAGTAATTGGCGTTGTTGGCGGCGGCCAACTCGCACGAATGATGGCTCCGCCCGCTACCGCACTGGGCTTCGAACTCCGTGTTTTGGCCGAAGGCGAGGACGTTTCGGCGGTTGCCGCCGTGGCTACGGCTCCCATTGGCGACTACAAGGACCTCAACGCCCTCCTTGAGTTCTCAAAAGGCCTGGACGTACTGACGTTCGATCACGAGCACGTCCCCACAGGGCACCTGAGGGCTCTGCTGGATGCAGGCGTCAATGTCCAACCCGGACCTGACGCGCTGGTCAACGCCCAGGACAAGCTCGTAATGCGCGCAGCTATCGACCGCCTTGGCCTGCCCAACCCCGAATGGTCCGCCGTGCACACCGTAGATGAACTGGTGGCCTTCGGCGACAGGATCGGCTGGCCCGTCGTACTGAAAACGCCACGCGGCGGTTACGACGGCAAGGGCGTCAGGATCGTCGACTCCGCATCCGATGCTTTGGAAACCGCCGACTGGTTCCAGGCCATGAGTCCCCTCTTGGCCGAAGCAAAGGTGGAGTTCAGCCGGGAACTCTCCGCCCTGGTGGCACGCACCCCCAGCGGCGAATCCCGTGCTTGGCCTGTTGTCCACACTATCCAGGTGGATGGTGTCTGTGACGAAGTCATCGCTCCGGCCCAGAACATCCCTGTGGAAGTGGCCGCAGCCGCCGAGGAAGCCGCGCTCCGCATCGCCAACGAACTCGGTGTTACGGGCGTCATGGCTGCCGAGCTGTTCGAAACCCCGGGCGTCGGTGCGGGATTCCTGATTAATGAATTGGCCATGCGTCCGCACAACACCGGCCACTGGACCCAGGATGGTTCCATCACCAGCCAGTTCGAACAGCACCTGCGTGCCGTGCTGGACCTGCCGCTGGGGGCCACCGACGCACTGGCACCGGTAGTTGTCATGAAGAACTTCCTTGGTGGGGAAAACCAGGATCTTTTCAAGGCCTTCCCCATGGCTCTGGCGTACGAGCCTGCCGCCAAGGTGCATTCGTACGGCAAATCCGTACGCCCGGGCCGAAAGATCGGTCACGTCAATCTCGTCGGCACCTCCGTCGCCGACGTCGACTCCGTGCGTGAGCGCGCCACCACGGTGGCCAACATCATCCGTAATGGCCGCACGCCCGAACAGACCCCACTCGAGGAGACCGTATGACGACCACACCGCAAGCTCCGCTGGTAGGACTCGTCATGGGCTCGGATTCCGACTGGCCCGTCATGGAGGCGGCCGCGGACGCCCTGGCCGAGTTCGGCATCCCTTTCGAAGCAGACGTGGTCTCCGCCCACCGCATGCCCACCGAAATGATCAGCTACGGACAGACCGCCCATGAGCGCGGCCTTCGCGTCATCATTGCCGGTGCCGGCGGCGCTGCCCACCTCCCGGGCATGCTGGCATCCGTGACGCCGCTTCCCGTCATCGGTGTTCCCGTTCCGCTCAAAACACTGGACGGGATGGACTCCCTGCTGTCGATCGTGCAGATGCCGGCCGGCGTTCCGGTAGCCACCGTGTCCATCGCAGGTGCCCGCAACGCCGGGCTCCTGGCCGTACGCATGCTCGCATCCGGCACTGACGAATTGGCCGCAAAACTCAGGGGCGATCTTCTCGATTTCGCCCAGGAGCTCAACGACGTGGCCAGCAAGAAGGGCGAGAACCTTCGCCGCAAAGTGGAGGAAGTCTTCTCCCCGGCCAACGCTTCAGCCCGGAGCACCCGCTAGGAAGGCAGCGGATGACTACCATGCACAAGAACCCGAATCAGCCTGGTTCCGCCCTGACTGATCCCGTCCGCTACCCATCCGGTGCCAGTGCACCGGTGCGGACCAAACGCGCTTTCGTGCTGGTCCTCCTCACCCTCTTTGTTCCCGGCAGCGCCCAGATCGTCGCAGGCGACCGTAAGCTTGGCCGCCTGGCCCTGCGCGTGACGCTCACTGTGTGGGCCCTGGCGCTGCTGACCATAATCATTGCCGTGGCGAACAGAACACTGCTGCTGGGCATTGTGACCCATCCTGTGGGGTCGCTGTTCATCATTGTCGTTCTGGTTGCCCTCGCCCTTGGCTGGGCGTACCTGTTCCTCAACACCCTGCGGATCATCAGGCCAACGCTTCTGGCTCCCGGAATGCGGCCCATCATCGCCGTAGTGGTGGCAATTGCCACCGTTCTCGCCAGCGGATCGCTGGGATACATCGCCTACGTGCTGAACGTGAGCCGTAACGCGATCGGCAGCATCTTCGAAGCCGGTCCCGCGATCGACCCCGTGGACGGGCGCTACAACTTCCTGATGATGGGCGGCGACGCCGGGGATGACCGCACCGGTCGCCGTCCCGACAGCCTCTCCGTCATCAGCGTCGACGCGAAAACGGGCGAGAGCGCGATCATCTCGGTTCCCCGCAACCTCCAGAACGCACAGTTCAGCGAGGAATCGCCCATGCGGAAGATTTACCCGGACGGCTACAACTGCGGCGACGAATGCCTCATCAATGCCGTCAACACCGAGGTCACCAACAAGTACAAGGACCTCTACCCGGGCGTCCAGGACCCCGGTGCCCAAGCAACCCTGGAGGCTGTCTCCGGTACGCTCGGCATCACTGTCCAGGCGTACGTCCTGGTGGACATGGATGGCTTCGCCAAACTCATCGACGCCATGGGCGGCATCCGCATCAAGGCCGGCGGCTGGGTACCGATCAGTGGCCCGGTCACAGATGAAGCCAATGGAATCCACGGTATGCCGGACGGCTGGATCCCTGCCGGGGACCAGCATCTGGATGGCTTCCACGCACTTTGGTATGGCCGCTCCCGCGAATTCGTGGACGACTACGCCCGCATTGCGCGCCAGCAGTGCGTTCAGCAGGCCATGCTCAAGCAGCTGGACCCTGCCACCCTCCTGACCAAGTTCGAGGACATCGCCAACGCCGGAACCAAAGTAGTGGATTCCAACATTTCGTCCAACCAGCTGGGCAGCTTCGTTGACCTTGCTCTGAAGTCCAAGAATCAGCCCGTCAAACGCCTCACCATCGGGCCACCGGATTTCGATGCTTCCTTCTCCACGGTCCCTGACTTTGATCTGATCCATTCAAAGGTCCAGGAAGTGCTGGCCTCCTCCAGCAACAGCCCCAAGGCGAGTGACGCCGTCGTGCCTTCCGGCGGACGCGGTGCTGCCGCGGGAGCCGCAGCTGCCGGCCCGTTAGTGGCTGCCGGAGCTGTCAGCGCCCTGGCACCCGCAAGCCAGCTGCCTTCGCCGTCGGCGGATTTCACCCCCGTGACCACCACCCCGGACGGCACGCCGATCACCATAGAGTTGTTGAACGGCCTTAAGGCCCAAGGCGACGAGCAGGGCATCCGCGACCTCGTGGCCACCAATGGCCAGTGCGCACCCCTGTAAGTTCCACCCACGTTCAGCGCAACGATAAGGACTTTCTTTCGTGTACCAGATTGAGAATGTTTTGCGACCCTACGCGTGGGGTTCGACGACGGCGATCGCCGGGCTGCTGGGACGGCCGGCGTCAGGCGGTCCTGAAGCCGAAATGTGGATAGGGGCCCACCCGGACTCCCCCTCCACCGCCATTCACCCCAACGGCGTCACCCAGCCCCTCGACGCCCTCATCGCATCCGACCCCCAGCGCAACCTTGGTTCGGAAAGCCTCGCCGAGTTCGGTCCCCGCCTGCCGTTCCTCACCAAGCTCCTGGCGGCAGAACAACCGCTGTCCCTCCAGGTCCACCCAAGCCTGGAGCAGGCACGGGAAGGATTTGCACGCGAGAATGCCGCGGGAGTCGCCCCGGACGCCGCGGATCGCAATTACCGCGATGACAACCATAAGCCGGAGATGATTTTCGCCCTCACACCGTTTAAGGCGCTGTGCGGCTTCCGCCCCCCTGCTGATTCCCGTGCCATCTTCGAGCACCTGGCCCACGTCCTGGACTCCGCCGCCGTCGACGTTCCGCAGGTGATCACCGACGTCGCCTCCGACCTCGCCCAGGCCGACCCGACGGCGGCACTGAAGGCCGCCTTCAGCCGCCTGATCCAGGGCGGCAGCGAGGTCTCCGATGCCATCCACGAGGTCGTCGCCGTCCTGGCAGCAGGAGCGCCCCTGGAACCCCACCGTCAGGCGTTGACGGCGATGCTCGACATCAACGAAGCCTTCCCCGGCGACCCCGGCGTCCTCATCTCCCTGCTCCTGAACCACCTTTCGCTGGAACCCGGGGAGGTTGTCTACCTGCCGGCGGGCAACGTCCATGCCTACCTCCACGGGTTGGGTGTCGAGGTCATGGCGTCCTCGGACAATGTCCTCCGCGGCGGCCTCACGCCCAAGCATGTGGACGTTCCGGAGCTGTTGAAAACCGTCCGTTTCGAAGCCCTCGGCGTTCCGCGCGTGGAAGCCAGCGGGACCGAATTCGGACAGGAACTGTACCGTCCGCCCTTCAAGGAGTTCCAGCTCCAGCGCATCGAACTCGCCCCTGACGGAGCCCCGGTGCCGTTGGCGCAGACAGGACCCGCCGTCGTCGTGGTTGTTTCCGGTTCGGTGCTGCTCGACTCGCCCAAGAGCGATCTCCAGCTTGGCCGCGGCGCTGCCGCTTTCATCCCCGAGATCGAGGCTCCGGTCAACGTCCACCCCGTTCAGGGCGCCACCGACACCAGCATCGCCTTTGCCGTGACCACGGGCTTGGGGAACTAACGCATGGAATTTTTTCTTCAAACGCCCGCTTGGGCGGCAGTCCAGCGTTCCCTGGGGCGCCGCGTGCACGAACAATCAGGCCCGGGCTGGAGCTTCCTCGCCATCGAGGAAAAGAACCCGGCCGGCAAAGTCATCTACGCCCCCTACGGGCCGGTGGCAGATTCCGTTGAGGCCTTCGACGCCGCCACGGCAGCCCTGGTGGCTTTGGCCAAGGCGGAGCACGCAGTGTTCGTCCGCATGGAACCAGCTGCGGCAGGATTCACTGCGGACGACGCCGGTCCCCTCCTTCGCGCCCGCGGCCTGCGGCCCGCGCCGGTCAACCAGCAGCCGGAGCTCAGCTGGGTGGTGGACCTGGAGGGGGATTTCAAGGATGTACTGGCCGGCATGAAGCCGACCAACCGCAACCTGTACCGGAACATCCACAAAAAGGGCGTGACGTTCCGGGCCTCCCAGGACCCGTCGGACATCTCGATCCTGCTGCACTTCCTCCATCTGACGGCTGCGCGCAATGGCTTCAAGCCGCAAAGCGACGAGTACCTGACCCAGGTGGCGGCGTCGTTGTTGCCCTCCGGTGCCGGAACCCTGTTCATTGCCGAGCTGGAGGGTGAGCCCATCGCGGCCGCATTCGCCTACGACTCGGCAGACACGCGTGTCTACGCCCATGCAGCACTGGATGACACGCACCGCAAGCTCAGTGCCGGTATCCCGCTCCTGGTCACGCTTATGGCTGATGCCAAGGAGAAGGGCCTCAGGCACGTGGACCTCTGGGGCGTGGCACCTGAGGACCAGCCCGATCACAAGTGGGCCGGCTTCACCGCCTTCAAGAAGTCCTTCGGGGGCCGCGAAGTCTCCTACCCCGGCACCTGGGACCTCCCGGTCAACAAACTCCGCTACGGTGCCTACCAGCTGGCCCGGAAGGTCCGCGACAAGCTCCGCTAGAGCGCTCGGTATTTGGTGTCGCGGCGTGCCTCTGCGACCCACTTTGCAGGCTCTCGGGACGGGACACGCCGGTGCTTACGGAGTGTCGGGCGGCCCAAGGCGGCAAAGTAGGTGGCGACGGTACGCCCAGGCGCCGCCCGCGGAAGGCTCGACGTCGGGCCCCCACCCAAGTGCCGCCGTCGGTATGTGCCGCTGCGACCCACTTTGTGCCCGCTCAGGAGGGGACACACTGCTGATGGCGGCGTGTCGGGCTGCCCACGGCGGCAAAGTAGGTGGCGGCGGCACACTCCATCGGCCCCGCCCCACCCAAAAACGCGCGAAGCCGAAACCGGGCGGGCACAAAGAAGGACGGCGGGTATCGCGAAAGCGGCATCAAATCGACGAGGTACGAGGAGATAGCCGCCGAGCGATGCCCGCCGTCCTTCAGTTGGTACGTAGGTGTTTAGGCCTTGCGCGCGTACGTCTCCCACTTGGATGCGTGGTGCTCAGCATCGACGAAACGCACCGTGCCCGACTTCGAGCGCATCACGATGGACTGCGTCAGGACGCGGTCCTTCTGGTAGCGAACGCCGCGCAAGAGGTCGCCGTCGGTGATGCCGGTGGCCGCGAAGTAGCAGTTGTCCGAGGTAACGAGGTCGTTGGTGGACAGGACGCGGTCGAGGTCGTGTCCGGCGTCGATCGCCTTCTGCTTCTCTTCGTCCGACGTCGGCCAGAGGCGGCCCTGGATGACGCCACCAAGGGACTTGATGGCGCACGCTGCAACGATGCCTTCAGGCGTACCGCCGATGCCCATAAGGGCGTCGACGCCGGTGCCCGATCGTGCCGCGGCGATGGCGCCTGCGACGTCGCCGTCCATGATGAACTTGGTGCGCGCACCTGCTTCGCGAATCTCTTCGACCAGCGGACGGTGGCGGTCACGGTCAAGGATCATGACGTTGAGCTGGTTGACCTTGACGCCCTTGGCTTTGGCGATCAGGTGCAGGTTCTGCTTGACGGGCAGGCGAAGGTCCACCATGTCGGCAGCTTCGGGCCCCGTGACGAGCTTCTCCATGTAGAAGACAGCCGAGGGGTCGAACATGGAGCCACGCTCGGCTACTGCCAGCACAGCCAGGGCGTTGTTGATGCCCAGCGCGGTGAGGCGGGTTCCATCGATGGGGTCGACTGCAACGTCACACTCGGGACCAGTGCCGTCGCCAACCTGTTCGCCGTTGAACAGCATGGGGGCTTCGTCCTTTTCGCCTTCACCAATCACCACGACGCCATTGAAGTGGACGGTGTGAAGGAACGAACGCATGGCGTCGACGGCGGCGCCGTCTGCTTTGTTCTTGTCGCCGAAACCAACCCAGTGGCCACCGGCAATAGCCGCGGCCTCGGTGACTCGGACGAGTTCAAGCGCAAGGTTGCGGTCGGGTTCGTCGATGCCGACGGCGAGCGACGGCGAAATCGTGGAATACTGCTGGGTCATTGGTGCAGGAGACACTTGAACCTCTTCTTCGAGTGACGATTCACGGGACCGGACAAGGTTGCACAAAGGCAACCCGGGGTTCCTCTACCAACGATCATAGTCGCCACGTCCACTGAGGGTGGTTGAATGACCACCGGCCGCAATACCGTTGGTGAGATTGCCCGATGTGTGTTCCCCGCCCCGATAAGGGATCATTGAGGGGTGAGTGAAACGCAGGACAAGCCCGCCACCGGTCAGCAACCGGAAGCTGCTGTGGCTGACCCCATCAACGCCCAGGAAGCCCCCTTCAAGCCCGTGATCGCGGCGAAAGCTGCCAAACGGGCCAACGCCTCCGTCATTGGCATGGTCATCGCCCTTCTGGTCTGCGTACTGGCTTTCCTTCCCATCGTATTGATGAATCCCGCACCCAAGGGCGAGGGCTTCCGGCCAGCCATCGACGTGGCCTCCATCGCCAAAAACGCCGAAGGTGTGGCGGGATTCACACCCGTGACGCCGGATACCGGCGACACATTCCACCCGAACTACGCCCGCTGGGAGTCGGGAAGCGGAACGGGCGTCCCCACCTGGGAGGTTGGTTTCCTCACTCCCAAGGAAGGCTTCATTGGACTCACCCAGACCAATAAAGCCAATCCCACCTGGACCCTGCAACAGACCGGCAACCTCCCGGTGACCGGTACCCGCAATGCCGGCGGGCAGGATTGGGAACTGCGCGACTCCGGCAAGGAAAAGCGCAGCATGGTCCTTGAGTACAAGGGCACCACCATCATCCTGAGCGGCACGGCAAGTCTTGAGGAATTCGCGACGCTGGCCGCCGCCGTCGTGAAGTCCGCTGACAAGGCCACAGCGGCCGCGTCACCATCGGCTCAAAGCAGCGCAACAGTTTCACAGCCAGCAACGCCTGCACCGTAAAGTAATAAGGTGCCTACTAAACTGACTCCAGCCCTGGCCTGGCAACGCCTCCGCGAGGGCAATGAACGATTTGTTTCCGGCGAATCCCGGCATCCAAACCAGGATGCCTCCCGCCGCTCGTCCCTGCTCGAGGGCCAGAACCCCTTCGCCGTGATCTTCGGCTGCGCGGATTCACGCCTGGCCGCAGAGATCATCTTCGACCTCGGTCTGGGCGATGCCTTCGTGGTGCGCACGGCCGGTCAGGTGATCGATGACGCCGTCCTGGGTTCGCTCGAGTACAGCATCAGCGAACTCAAGGTTCCCCTGATCGCCATCCTGGGCCACGACAGCTGCGGCGCCGTGACTGCCACCAAGGGCGCAGTGGAAACCGGCGAAATGCCGCCGGGCTTCATCCGCGACCTGGTCGAGCGCATCACCCCTTCGGTCCTCACCGCCAAGCGCAACGGTCAGGAGGACGTCAACGACATGGTGGTGGAACACGTCAAGCAAACTGCAGAACGGCTTGCAGACAGCTCACGTGTGATTTCCGACGCCATTGAGGATGGCCGCGTGGCTGTCATCGGTCTCTCCTACAAACTCGGCGAGGGCCAAGCTGCCCTTGTTTCCGCGATCGGCGAGCTCTAGGAAGCCGTGCCCCGGCCACCTGGCCGGGGCACGTAGCACTCCCCTGCGGGTTTTCTGTGCGGCGCCCAATCGCCATAAGCTAGCCCCATGACTTCCACCACTGAGTTCCGTATTGAACATGACACGATGGGCGAAGTTCGCGTCCCCGTGAACGCCCTGTACCGCGCCCAGACGCAGCGTGCTGTGGAGAACTTCCCCATCTCCGGCAAGACGCTTGAGCGCACCCACATTGAAGCCCTTGCCCGGGTGAAGAAGGCAGCCGCATTGGCGAACGCTGAGCTGGGGGTGCTCGATGGCGAGCTCGCCGAGGCCATCGCCGCAGCAGCCGATGAGGTTGCAACCGGCAAGTACGACGGCGACTTCCCGATTGACGTCTTCCAGACCGGCTCGGGCACGTCCTCCAACATGAACACCAACGAGGTCATCGCCGAGTTGGCTTCCCGCGCCCTCTCCGCTGCCGGCAGCGACAAGGTGGTCCACCCCAACGACCACGTCAACGCTTCGCAGTCCTCCAACGACGTCTTCCCGACGTCCGTCCACGTTGCCGCCACCTCGGCCCTGATCAACGACCTGATCCCGGCCCTTGAGTACCTGGCAGCTTCATTGGACCGCAAGGCCGTGGAGTTCAAGGACGTCGTCAAGTCCGGCCGTACGCACCTCATGGATGCCACGCCGGTCACCCTCGGCCAGGAATTCGGCGGCTACGCAGCACAGGTGCGCTACGGCATTGAGCGCATCAACGCAGCCCTCCCCCGCGTTGCCGAAGTTCCCCTTGGTGGCACCGCCGTCGGTACCGGCATCAACACCCCGGCCGGCTTCCCGGAGCGCGTCATCGAACTTCTCGCAGCCGACACCGGCCTTCCGCTGACCGAAGCCCGCGACCACTTCGAGGCCCAGGCCAACCGCGACGGCCTCATCGAAGGCTCCAGCCAGCTGCGCAACATCGCGATCTCCTTCATGAAGATCAACAACGACCTCCGCTGGATGGGTTCCGGCCCCAACACCGGCCTCGGCGAAATCGCCATCCCCGACCTGCAGCCGGGCTCCTCGATCATGCCCGGCAAGGTCAACCCGGTCATCTGCGAAGCGTCCATCATGGTCTGCGCCCAGGTCATCGGCAACGACACCGCCATCGCCTGGTCCGGCACCAACGGCGCCTTCGAGCTCAACGTCGGCATCCCCGTCATGGCCGCCAACCTGCTCGAGTCCATCCGCCTGCTGGCCAACACCAGCCGCGTCATGGCCGACAAGATGATCGACGGCATCACCGCGAACGTTGAGCGTGCCCGCTTCCTGGCCGAGGCTTCCCCGTCCATCGTGACCCCGCTGAACAAGTACATCGGCTACGAGAACGCTGCCAAGATCGCCAAGATCGCCGTCAAGGAAGGCCTGACCATCCGCCAGGCCACCGAGAAGCTCGGCTTCGTCGGTGAAGGCGAAGGCAAGGTTTCCGAGGCCGACCTCGACAAGGCCCTCGACGTCACCACCATGACGTCCCCGGCCCACAAGGCCTAGCACTGGATTAACCGCCAAAGCACGACGACGGCCGGTACCTCCCACGCGGAAGGTGCCGGCCGTCGTCGTACCCGGAGTTTTTGTACACCTAACGCCCTTAAGAAGCCTCTTTAAGGTCATTAGCTGTACGAAAACTCCACGGTGATTTTGCACTTTTGGGACTATGGTGCAAAACTTTACTCTGTGACTAATAGTGCAAATTTCGACGGCGGCCTCCGCGAGCGCAAGCGGGCGGCGACGCGGACGGCGATCACCGCCGTCGCGCGTTCCTTTACCGCTGCCCGCGGCCTGAACGGTTTCACCGTGGAGGAAGTCTGCGAAGAGGCCGGGATCTCGCGCCGGACCTTCTTCAACTACTTCCATACCAAGGAAGACGCCGTGATCGGTTCGTTCTCGGATGAACTTCCCGAGGACGTGCTGGAGGCCTTCAACGAGAACCCGTCCCGCACACCCGGCAGCATCTCGGGCACCCTCCTGGCAGCGCTGCACGTCCTTACGGTGACTTTGATGGAGCGTTCCTCCATCAGCCGCACGGAAGTCCAGCAGTTCATTGCCGCCGTTACGGCCGAGCCTCAACTTCTTGCACGGCTCACGGTTGAAGGGGAGGCCCGGGAGCGGCAATTCGCCGCACTGGTGGCCGCCCGCGAAGGACTGGACCCCGAACACCCCGAAGTCATGACAGCAACAGTGTTGTTCGGGGCGGTTTCGAAGAAGACGGCCCAGCAGTTCTTCTCAGAGGACAACACACGCAGTTACCGCGGGATCCTCGAACAAAACCTCAATGCCGCGCGGAAACTCTTTGCCCAGCCGCTGGCCACGAACCACCAACTGGGCAACAACCCCCTTGAAACCCCGAAGGACCCCGCATGAGTACACTCCCGAAGGCAGCAGAACCCCTGCTGCTGACCCAGAAACGAATCTGGATCATCTTCTCGGCGCTGATCGCAGGCATGCTGCTGTCCAGCCTCGACCAAACCATCGTTTCCACGGCAATGCCGACCATCGTCGGAAAGCTTGGCGGCGTGGAACACCAGGCCTGGATCACCACGGCCTACCTGCTGGCCACCACCATCGTCATGCCCATCTACGGCAAGTTCGGCGACATCCTTGGCCGGCGCAACCTGTTCCTCGTGGCCATCGCACTCTTTACGTTGGCATCCGTCGGCTGTGCTTTTGCCACCGATTTCTGGGGCTTTGTGATCTTCCGTGCCATCCAGGGCCTGGGCGGCGGTGGCCTCATGATCCTCTCGCAAGCCATCATCGCCGACATTGTTCCGGCCAAGGAGCGCGGCAAGTACATGGGCCCCCTGGGCGCCATCTTCGGCCTCTCGGCTGTAGCCGGTCCCCTGCTGGGTGGCTTCTTCGTTGACCACCTCACGTGGGAATGGGCGTTCTACATCAACATCCCCATTGGCATCGCTGCATTCATCACGGCGTGGTTCACCCTGACCCTGCCGAACAAGAAGGCCGAAAAGAAGATCGACATCCTGGGCGTCATCTTCCTCTCCGCAGCCACCACCTGCCTCATCTTCTTCACGGACTTCGGCGGCAAAAAGGACGAAGGCTGGGATTCTCCCCTCACGTGGGCCTTTGGCGCCGGCATGGTCCTCGCCGCTTTCGCCTTTGTCATGGCAGAGCGCCGTGCCGAGGACCCCATCATTCCGCTGAGCCTGTTCAAGAATCCCATTTTCATCAACGCCACAGCCATCGGCTTCACGCTGGGCCTGGGCATGTTCGCAGCCATCGCGTTCGTGCCTACGTTCCTGCAGATGTCCTCGGGGACGTCCGCCGCCGAGTCAGGCCTGCTGATGCTCCCGATGATGGTGGGGCTCATGGGCACCTCGATCTTCTCCGGTATCCGGATCTCCAAGACGGGCAAGTACAAGCTGTACCCGATCATGGGCGCTGCCCTGACCATCCTGGCCATGCTCTGGCTGACCACCTTGACCGCGGAGACGCCGATCTGGATGATCTGCGTGCAGCTGTTCATCTTCGGTGCAGGGCTCGGCCTGATCATGCAGGTGATCGTGTTGGTGGTGCAGAACTCCGTACCGGCAGACCAGATCGGCACAGCAACGAGCACCAACAACTACTTCCGCGAAGTGGGTGCCTCCCTGGGCGTCGCCGTCTTTGGCTCCATTTTCACCAACCGCCTGGCCGAGTCGCTCACCAAAGCCTTCACCGGCGCAGGGGCATCGGCCGAGCAAGCGTCACAGTCCACCAGCACCCTGGACCCGCAGGCATTGGCACAACTCCCGGAGCAGCTGCGGGACGCGATCGTGAACGCCTACGCCGACTCCCTTGCGCCGGTGTTCTGGTATTTGGTGCCGTTCATCGCCATCGCGCTGATCCTGGCCATCACTTTGAAGCAGATCCCGCTCTCCGACACCGCCGGAATGGTGGCCCGCGGTGAGGCCATCGGCGGTGCCGAAGCCGAAGAACTCGAAGCGGCCCGCCGCTAGGCTGGCTACTCAGTCTGGTATGCCACGGGGCCCTCGGGCTCCGTGGCGAGCCGGATGGCTTCAAGGTTTCCCGCACTCATTTCGGGAAGATCGTCCAGGGCGAACCAGCCCACCGCAAGGGATTCGTCGTCGTTGACCCTGGCGTCTCCGGAGACGTACCTGCAGCGGAAGATGATATCCAGGAAGTCGCAGACGTCACCGTTCGGGAAGGTCACCGGGCCTACGACGCCGACGCCGACGATCCGCTCTGTTTCTGCCACCACCGCCGTTTCCTCGAAGATTTCGCGCACCAACCCCGGTGCCGGATGCTCCCCCGGTTCCAGCATTCCGGTAATGAGGGCCCAGTGTCCGTTGTCGGCGCGTTGGCCCAGCAGGACCCTGCCTTCGTCGTCGAAGACCACGCCTCGGACGGCCGGAAGCCACAGGGGGTCGTGTCCGATCTTCTCCCGCAGTTTCAGCACGAAATCAGGTGCACCCATGGGTCAGCGTTCCTTATAAGAATTCTCGATCGTGCCGCTGTTGCAGCCTTGCTGACAGGCTAGCCTCATGCGGGCAGCAGCACCATTGCAGCGGCTGCACCGGCGAGCATGAAGGGACCAAACGGGATCGCCGAGCGCAGCGTCCCCCGGCGCGCGGCCAGGACTACCAGGCTCCACAGCCCGCCCAGGAGGAACGCCGCGAAGGTGCCCGCGAAGACATGGCTCCAGCCGAGGTAGCCGAGATACAGCCCCAGCACTCCGGCCAGCTTCACATCGCCAAAGCCCATCCCGGGCGGATGGATGAACCGCAGCAGGAAATAGAAGGACCACAGAACCGCGCCCCCAGCTATTACCGCCAGTCCCGGCACCCCGAACAGCGCCGCAGAGGCCGCATTGCCCGTTCCCGCCCCCGAGGCAGCCACGGATATGGCTGCCGCCAGCAACAGCACGCCCGCCCCACCGTACGACGGAAGCACGATCCGGTTCGGCAGCAAGTGGCTTCGAATGTCGATGATGGTGAGCCGGACAGCCATCACCACGAAGTACAGGCAGGCAGCAGCCAGTAGCCAGAAGCCCACGGGACTGGCTGTCCATAGCTCTGAGAGTCGACGGATCACCTTCGGATGCTATCCCGATTTGTCCGTCCAGCCCGCTTGAACGCATGGGTAAACTGTGGATATGGGGCGCTACAGTGCAGATGTAAAGGGCTTTGACTTGTCCTCCACATTCCGGAATTTGTGCCGCTCTTCGCCCTGGAAATGGACAACTCTAAGGTTTGAGTACCTTGAGCGGCCTGGAACCGGCGCCGATATTGTCCGGGCGTGGCTTCGTCGCCCCGGAGCCCTTCGCCTGGAGACGGCCGAGGGGCAGTTGCTTCACAGCACCACGGGCATCAACGACTCCCGGGATGACATGTACGTCAGCGCCACACGCCGCTCCTGGCTGCTTCCCGCCCACCTGGTGACCCCTGTCTACGACGACGCCGGGCTGGTCCGACGTCGTCCCGAGGCGCTCTATGGAGAACCTTCCTTCGGCAACGGGCGGCTCGCCGCGGCCTTGGATCCGGTGGAACTGGCAGGCAATGCGCCCGTTCCCATCGAGTTCCCCGACACCAACCGCGTCTTTTTCGAAGAGCCCCGCGAGGTGGACCACGAAGGCCGCTCCGCCCTGGAAACCATCGTGACCCCCAGCCGGACCTATGTTCCGTCAGATCCCGCCCAACCCCTGGTCCACCCCGGCAGGACACTGATCAGGATCGACGCCGGCACCGGGGTATGCGTAGCCAGCCAGGGCCTGGACGGTGACACGTCCGGCGTTGGCCATTGGCTGAAGATCCTTGGGGTGGACGAGTACATGCTGGACGACCTGTTCCTGGCCGAATCAATGAACCTGACGGACGTCCGCCGCCACATTCCCTGGGACATAGGACCCGCGGCCTGACTGGGCGCTGCCTTTCGGGCTAGGCTACGGCGATGACATCGCTGGCAGAAATATGGCCCCCGTTCGGACTCACCCTCACCACCCCGCGGTTGACTGTCCGTCCGATTCTCGACGACGACATCCCCGCCGCGGTTGACGCGGCGCGGTCCGGCATCCACGAACCCGGCAAGAGCCCCTTCAGCATGCCTTGGGCCGAGATGTCGGCGGACGAGCTGGCTCCGAACATGGCCCAATGGTATTGGCGGTGCCGCGCGAATTTCACCAAGGAGTCCTGGACCCTCCTTCTCGCAGTCTGGCACGAAGACGAATTCCTGGGTGTCCAGGACCTTGGAGCCAAGAACTTCAAGACCCTTAGGACCGTCAGTACCGGCTCCTGGCTCAAGCAGTCCGCGCAGGGCCGGGGCTTCGGCAAGGAGATGCGTGCCGCCGTCGTCAGTTTTGCGTTCGACTATCTGCACGCTGAAGTGGCCGAGTCCGAAGCGGCGGCCTGGAACAAACAATCCCTGGGTGTCTCCACCAGCCTCGGCTACGAACCCAACGGCATCTTCCGCGACGGCTGGGGTGACAAGGTGGAAACCGTCCAGAGAGTCCGCCTCACCCCCGCCACCTTCAAACGCCCGCACTGGACCCTCAAAGTCCAAGGCCACGAAGCCTTTTCCCAATACATAGCCATCTAGCAACTTCCGGCGGGGCGCCTGACAAGGCGAAGGCCAGGCATCCGGCAGCGTGCGTCAAAAGCGAGGAACGAGCTAGCACGCAGAGGATGTCTGGCCTTCGCCGTAGGTGGGCAAAGCGTCGATGGGGCTAGATCTCGGCCCCCTCCAGAAGCTCCGTCACGAGGGCCGCGATCGGCGAGCGCTCGGACCGGGTCAACGTGATGTGACCGAAGAGCGGATGTCCCTTGAGGGTCTCCACCACTGCCGCCACGCCGTCATGCCGCCCCACCCGGAGGTTGTCGCGCTGGGCGACATCGTGGGTGAGGACGATCTTGGAGTTTTGCCCGATGCGGCTCATGACGGTCAGGAGGACGTTCTTCTCCAGCGACTGTGCCTCGTCCACGATCACGAAAGCGTCGTGCAGGGAACGCCCGCGAATGTGGGTCAGCGGCAGGACCTCAAGCATGCCGCGGTCCATGACCTCTTCCACGACCTCCTGGCTGACCAGGGCTCCGAGGGTGTCGAACACGGCCTGCGCCCACGGATTCATCTTTTCGGACTCGGATCCCGGCAGGTAGCCGAGTTCCTGGCCGCCCACAGCGTAGAGGGGCCGGAAGACCACCACCTTGCGGTGCTCACGGCGCTCCAGTACAGCCTCCAGGCCCGCACAGAGGGCAAGTGCGGACTTCCCGGTACCGGCCCGCCCGCCGATGGACACGATGCCCACCGAAGGGTCCATCAGCATGTCGATGGCCAGCCGCTGCTCCGCCGAACGGCCGTGGAGGCCGAAGACATCCCGGTCGCCCTTGACCAGGCGGACCTGCTTGTCAGCGCCCACGCGGCCCAAAGCGGAGCCGCGGTTGGAGAGAAGGACCAGTCCGGTGTTGACGGGAAGTTCCGCGGCCGCCGGGATGAACACAGGCTCGTGCCCGTAAAGCGTGGTGATTTCGTCGTCTTTGGCTTCGATCTCAGCCATTCCGGTCCAGCCGGAGTCCTTGACGAGTTCGTTGCGGTACTCGTCTGCCTGGAGTCCCATGGCCGAGGCCTTGACCCGCATGGGCAGGTCCTTGGAGACCACCGTGACGTTGTGGCCCTCATTGGCCAGGTTCTTGGCCACGGCCAGGATCCGGCTGTCGTTGTCTCCCCCGCGGAAACCTGCCGGGAGGACATCCGGGGAGATGTGGTTCATCTCCACCCTGAGGAGTCCGCCGTCTGTGCCCAGCGGAATGGCCCGGTCCAGCCCCCCATGTTCGATCCGGAGGTCGTCCAGGAGGCGCAAGGCTTTCCGGGCGAAATAGCCCAATTCGGGATCGTGGCGTTTTCCTTCGAGCTCGCTGATAACGACGATGGGAACGATGACTTCGTGCTCGGCGAACCGCAACAGTGCGTGGGGATCGGAAAGCAGGACGGAGGTATCGATCACATAGCTGCGGCCCGTCGCGGACGATGTTGCCCGCGCTTGTTGTGTGACCCGCTTGGCGCGAGAGGTAGCTGCACTTTCCCCGTCGGAAACCATTGCGGGCAGTTGCTCAGAAATAGCCACATCGACTCCAGCCCCGGGCGGTCGCCCGGCCTAATGGTGAAGCGGCTCGGCCGGAAGGCCGGGCGTGGCCTCCCATGTAACTGGTGCGATGTTTCGCTCCATGTACTGGCCTCCCCGATCAGCGGGCGGTTTTGCCTGCTGATGGGATTAACGTAATCCCGGACACATTCATTTCCGCAATCCGTCGTCGGCAAGTCGCATGTCGAGCTCGTTAATTTTTGGTGAACCGGCCAGCAGCTTAGGTTCCGAAGCGGCGCTGCCGACCCGCATAATCCCTCAGTGCACGCAGGAAGTCGACCTTGCGGAAAGCAGGCCACAGCGCTTCGCAGAAGTAGAACTCGCTGTAGGCGCTTTGCCACATCAGGAAGCCGGAGAGCCGCTGCTCACCTGACGTGCGGATCACCAGATCCGGGTCTGGCTGCCCACGCGTGTACAGGAACCTGGAGATGTCGTCCACCGAAAGTTCATCTGCAACTTCTGTCATGGTCCGCCCCTTGGAGGCGGCGTCGTGCAGCAGTTCCCTGACGGCGTCGACGATTTCGCGGCGGCCGCCGTAGCCGACGGCGACGTTGACGTGGATCTTTTCATGGACCGGCGTTCGGGACGTCAGCTTGTTCAGTCGCTCGGCGAGGTAGTCCGGCAGCAGTTCCGGTGCACCCATGGCATGAACGGAGACATCCTCGTCCTCGTCCAGGCGGTCCATGGTGTTGGCGATGATGCCCATGAGCAGGTCCAGCTCTTCACCTGAACGGTTCATGTTGTCCGTGGAGAGCATGTAGAGCGTGACGACCTTGACGCCCAGTTCCTGGCACCATCCCAGGAACTCGTGGATTTTGTCGGCTCCGGCTTGGTGACCCTGGCTGGTCGGGGCATTGAACTGGCGGGCCCAGCGGCGATTGCCGTCCACCATCACACCGATGTGACGTGGGATCTGGTCCTGCTGGAGGGAGCGCAGGAGTTTGCGCTCGTAGAAGCCATAGAGGAAACCGGGCAGCTCCACCGGACACTCACCTGACTTCCTTGCTTGTACGACGACGCACATCCAAGGCTACCTTCCCAACGCGGCGAGCCGGTGCAGTGGACAGTCAAAAACCGCTCCGCCCTTGTTACCCCCAAGTAACCTACCGGAACGTAGGTTATCCTTGAAAGATGGCCGAGCTCCTTGAAACCAAGCCCCTTTGGCGCGGATGGATCCACGCGGTTGCCGCTCCTTTTGCACTCGCGGCAGGGATCATCCTGGTGACCGTTGCGCCAACTCCGGACCGCAAAATCACTTCTGCCATCTACGCACTGACCGGTTTCCTGCTGTTTGGCGTCAGCGCCGTCTACCACCGGGGAAACTGGTCACCCAAGGTCCGCATGCTGCTCAAGCGACTGGATCACACCAACATCATGCTGGTGATCGCCGGCAGCTATACACCGCTGGCCTGGTCCCTGCTGGAACGCCCTGAAGCTACCACATTGCTCTGGCTGGTGTGGTCCGGAGCGATCGTCGGCGTACTCTTCCGCGTGTTGTGGACCCACGCCCCGCGCTGGCTCTACGTACCGGTGTACATCGCCCTCGGGTGCGGCGCGTTGTTCTACCTTCCGCAATTCTTCGCCGCGAACGCTCCCGCCGCGATCCTCATTTGCGTAGGCGGCGCCCTGTACATTGCCGGCGCCGTGTTCTATGCCCTCAAAAGGCCGAACTTCAGCGTGCAGCATTTCGGCTTCCACGAGCTGTTCCACGCGTTTACGGTCTTTGCCTTCGCGGCACACTTCATCGCCATCATGATGGCAGTGCTCAGCTAGTCCCGGGCGATTACCCCGAGACTGTCCCGCGCAACCTTCAGCGAGCCTGGCCGCCGTCGTCATTCCCGTCGGCGCGACCGCCGCTTTCATAGCGGTTACCGTCCTCGGAAGATCCACCGGCCTCGGCCGCCAGGCGGGCCTCCTCCACCTGTGCCCGGTAGCGAACGCGCCGGATCCTGCGGACCATGTCCACGATCAGGAACGTTGTGAGGATCACGATGAAGGCCGTGAGGACGAAGCCCCACGTGCCCGGCGTCACCTGATCCTCGGACAGGCCAGGCCGCAGCGTGCCCGTGGGATCGGGCGACGGAGTGACGGTCAGGGCGAGAATTAAGTGGTGCACGGTCAAACCTTCTATGGGAGCTGGTGCGTTGCCGGGCGGCGAAGCGCAACCGGAATGCTGGTGGGCGATCCGGCAATTTCTACGAAGGATAGAAACTACCGGCGTTCCTATCTTATCCCTGCGAACAGGTCCTTTTCCGGCAGTTCGGAGCCCACCCGGGACTTGATCAGCGTGTAGTCCTCCCACGGCCAAACGGTGCGCTGCAACTCGGGGGAAACGGCAAAAAAGAAGCCCAGCGGGTCGATCTGGGTCCGGTGCGCCCGCAGGGCGTCGTCCCGGACCTCGAAGAAGTCGCCGCAGTCAATCTGCGTTGTGGTCTCATGACCACCGGCGGGCGGCGTGTGTCCCTCGGCGTCGGCCTCCAACCACGCCGCAAGCCGCTCGGCATAGGGAGACTGCAGGCCGGCTTCCTCCAACGCAAAATGAAGGGCACGGAAACGTGCGGGGCTGAAGGCGCGGTCGTAGTAGAGCTTGTCCGGCGTCCATGGTTCACCCATGCCGGGATACCGTTCCGAATCACCAGCGGCCTCGAAAGCTTCCACGGCCACCTTGTGGGCCATGATGTGGTCGGGGTGCGGATATCCACCGTTTTCGTCATAGCTGAGGATCACGTGGGGCCTGAATTGGCGGACCAGGCGCACCAGCGGAGCCGTAGCCCGCTCCAACGGCTGCAATGCGAAGCATCCCGGCGGGAGGGGCGGAAGGGGATCGCCCTCAGGCAGCCCGGAGTCCACGAAGCCGAGCCAACGCTGCTTGATGCCAAGGACAGCGGCCGCATTGGCCATCTCAAGGCGTCGCGCGCCTGCCATATCGCGCTTGGGATGCGGGGCATCCTCCATGGCGGGATTCTGGATGTCTCCGCGGGAGCCATCCGTGCACGTGGCGACCATGACTTCCACGCCGGCGGAAGCGTACATCGCCATGGTTGCCGCGCCCTTGCTGGATTCATCGTCCGGGTGGGCGTGGACGGCGAGCAGCCGCAGCTGCTGGTCGGAACTGCTGGACGCACTCACGTGACGGCTCCTCTTTCATGGATCTGGTGTCAGGGTTTGGTTCGTGGGGCGGCAGGGAGCCACACGGTTCGGCACTAAACTGGATGGGTGACTTCAGAGGATCCTTCGGCCACCCAAGTACCGGCAAGCACCAGCCTAGCCAATCGCTACGGCGGTCAAAAGCGCGCCATGACACGCAAAACCAAGCGGAGCATCATCATTGCCGCGTTAGTGGTTGCCATCGGGCTGGCCGCTTACGTGGCGACCGGCTCCGCCCAGGCTCCTGTGACGTTCAAGGACATCGGCTACAGCACGGTGGACGACACCCAGGCCGAAGTGGACTATCAGGTCACCAAGTCCCCTGGCGCCACGGCAAAATGCGCCATCAAAGCCCTGGACTCCAAGTTCGCGGTGGTGGGTTGGGAGGTGGTGGAAATCGGCGCCAACGAGCCCGAGAACACCCCGGATGGCGGGCGGACCACCATCCAGCGGACAACCCTCCGGACCGAGTCGCCCGCTGTCTCCGGCGTCGTGGACAACTGCTGGATTGTGGACAGCGGGAAATAACAACTGTGTGACCCACGGCTCAACGGGTTTGGGTTCGTCCAGAGGATTTACTACAATGGATGAAACCTTCACCCCGTTAAGTTGGTTACTGAGTTATACGAGTGGCCAGCGAGGCGGGGTCTTTTGCATTGTCAGATCCAGAGGAGAAATCCGTGTCTACCACCAACAGCGCCACTGCGGCTTGGCTTACCCAGGAAGCTTTCGACCGCTTGAAGGCTGAGCTGGACCACCTTTCCGGCGCTGGCCGGGCGGAAATCGTCCAGAAGATCGAAGCTGCCCGCCAGGAAGGCGACCTCAAGGAAAACGGCGGTTACCACGCGGCCAAGGAAGAGCAGGGCAAGATTGAAGCCCGCATCCGCCAGCTGACCGTCCTCCTCCGCGACGCCCACGTCGGCGAAGCCCCGGCCGACGACGGAATCGTCGAACCCGGCATGCTGGTTGTTGCCCGCATTGCTGGCGACGAAGAGACCTTCCTGCTGGGCTCGCGCGAAATTGCCGGAGATTCCGATCTCGATGTCTTCAGCGAGAAGTCGCCCCTCGGTGCAGCCATCATCGGCCACAAGGAAGGCGACAGCCTCAGCTACGTCGCTCCGAACGGCAAGGAAATCGCGGTGGAGATCGTCTCCGCCAAGCCGTACTCCGGCTAAGCGCCAACCCGGTCACCAAAAGACACGACGCCGGCCCCGCCTTCGCGGAGGGGCCGGCGTTTTTCGTGTGCCCGCAACACAACTGGGTAACAGCTCACGTCGCAATGAGGGCTCAGTGGAGCATGTACTGTTACCCAGTTGGGTCAGGGGGTGGGGATGGCGATGGCGGGCTTGGGGCGCAGCAGCACGGCGGCGATGATGCCGCCCACCGCTCCGCCGAGATGTGCCTGCCAGGAGATGTAGCCCATCACCGTAGGCAGCACACCGAACAAGATGCCGCCGTAGGCCATAAACAACACCACGGAGAGCAGGATCTGCCACCAGCTCTTGTTGAAGAAACCCCGGACCAGCAGGAACGCGAAGAAGCCAAACACCAGCCCGGAGGCTCCCACAGTCACCCCTCCCCCGCCGATGAGCCACACCGTCAGGCCCGAGCCGAGCCAGCTGAAAGCCAGTGCTGTGATGAAGACGCGGATACCGGACAAGAACACCAGGAAGCCGAAAATAATCAACGGCAACGTGTTGGAAATCAGGTGGTTGAGGTTCGCGTGCAGCAACGGAAAGGTCAGGATGTCCAGGAAGCCGTCCACGGAACGGGGTCGGAGCCCGAAAGTGGCATTAAGGGCGTGCCGCATCAGGGTGTTGAGGATTTCGATGACATAGAGCAGGACAACGAAACCGCCCATGAAAAGCAGCCCGCCCTTCGCCCGGCCGGCCAGCGATTGCTCGGCGTCGGCCTTTGGTCCCTCAGGTGTTCCCAGCACCATCGGCGCTCCTCCCGTCAGTGCACCACGATGGGCTGGAAGCCCTCGGCCCGCAATGCGCCGAGGACCTGTTCGCCGTGTTCGTGGCCCTTCGTTTCCAGGTTGATGGTGATGGAGACATCGCCCATGCTGATGGATCCGCCCAGACGGGTATGGTCCAGGCCGGTGACGTTCGCGTCGTTCTCGGCGATGATGCGGGCGATGGTGGCCAGCGAACCGGGCCGGTCATCGAGCATCATGCGAACCGTCATGAACCGGCCTGCGGCCGACAAACCGCGCTGGATGACTTTGAGCATAAGCATCGGATCGATGTTGCCGCCGGACAGCACGACGGCGGTGTTCCCCGGGTTTTCGATCTTGCCGTCCATCAGGGCGGCTACTCCTACCGCACCAGCGGGTTCAACCACCATCTTGGCCCGCTCCAGCAGGAAGATGAGGGCGCGGGCCAACGAGTCTTCGCTGACGGTGACCACATCGTCCACAAGCTCGCGGATGATACTGAACGGCAATTGTCCCGGCCGTCCAACGGCGATGCCGTCAGCCATGGTCGAAACCTTCTTCAGTGGCACCAGGGCGTCGGCAGCCAGTGAGGGCGGGTACGCTGCGGCATTTTCTGCCTGCACGCCAATGACCCTGATCTCACGGCCAAGCTCCTTGGCGCGGGCCTTGATTGCCACGGCCACACCGGCCAGCAGGCCGCCGCCACCAACTCCCATGAGGATGGTGTCGACGTTGGGAACCCGGTCCAGGATCTCCAATCCGATGGTGCCCTGGCCCGCAACGACGTCAACGTTGTCGAAGGGGTGCACGAAGACGGCCCCGGTTTCGTTCGCATAGCGCTGGGCTTCGGCAAGGGCCTCGTCCACGTTATGGCCATGAAGGATGACTTCTGCCCCATGGCTGCGTGTTGCGGCCAGCTTGGGGAGAGCAACGCCCAGGGGCATGTAGATCCGGGCATTGATGCCCAGGCTCTTGGCAGCCACTGCCACACCCTGGGCGTGGTTACCGGCCGAGGCCGCCACGACGCCGCGCTTCTTTTCCTCGGTTGTCAGCCGTGCCATGCGCACATAGGCGCCACGGACCTTGAAGGAGCCGGCGCGTTGCAGGTTTTCACACTTGAAAAAGACGTTCCCGCCCACAAGGTGGCCCAGCGCCCGCGACGACTCCACCGGAGTCTTGGTAATAATGCCCTCGAGCAGTTCCTGCGCCTTGAGGACATCGTCCAGAGTGACGGGCAGGGTATCGAGGGTATTCACTGACTATTCTCCTTTATCGGTGTCGGCCACAGTTCTCTCCACGGAGGTACTGCCTGTGGCCTTGGTCTTGCCGGCGCCGCCCCTTGCGGGGCGGGATTCGGGCCGGGGAAGGTGTACTTCCTTGAAGTTGGCGTCATCGTCCTTACCGGCCGGACCGCCCGCCGCTTGGAGTTCGACGCCGCCCAACCCTTCATCATGTTCCCACGTCCGGCCTGCAATGTAGCGAACTGCCGTGTTTACTACGGCGAGCAGCGGTACGGCGAACAAGGCTCCCGGGATGCCTGCCAGGTACGAGCCGGCGGCCACCGTGAGGATCACTGCAACCGGGTGGAGCGCCACGGCCTTGCCCATGACCAGGGGCTGCAGGATGTGGCTTTCAAGTTGCTGGACCAGCAGGACGATGGCCAGCATGATCAAGGCGTTGATGGGACCGTTGGCGACAAGGGCCAGCAGGACAGCGATGGCACCGGTGACCAGGGCACCCACCACAGGGATGAACGAGCCGATGAAAACAAGGACTGCAAGCGGCAGCGCCAAGGGAACCTGGATGATCGCCGCACCAACGCCGATCCCGACTGCATCCACGAACGCCACGAACATCTGGATCCGGACGTAACTGACCATGGAGGTCCAGCCGCGCCGGCCGGCACCGTCCGTTGCGCGCCGTGCAGCCTTGGGCAGCAGGCGCACCAGGAAGGCCCAAATCCGGCTCCCTTCCAACAGGAAGAAGATCAGGATGAACAACGCCAGCACAAGGCCCGCGGCGAAGTGGCCGGCGGTGCTGCCGAAGGACAGGGCGCCACTGAGGATGCTGCTGCTGTTGTTTTGCAGGGCGTTGGCACCATCGGCGATGTACTTGTCGATCTGGTCCGCCGTCAGGTGCAGGGGTCCGTCGGCCAGCCAGGCCTGGACTTGCTGGACCCCAGCGAGGGCCTCCTGCCAAAGCTCGCCGAAGCCTGAGACAAGTTGCCTGCCCACCAGAGCAAGGGCGCCGGCAATCACGCCGATGAAGCCAAGTACCGTGATGGCAACGGCGGCCCCGTTGGGAATCTTGCGGTTTCGCAGCCAGGCCACCACCGGATAGAGCAGCCCTGCCAGCAGGGCGGCCACCATCACCGGAATGATGAGGAAGCTGACTTTGCCCAGCAGCCATACCAGCGCGCCGATCATGAGCAGGATCAGCCCTGCACGCCAGGACCAGGCGGCGGCGATGCGCACCCCGTACGGGATGTCCTCGGCGATTTGGCGGTCAGAACGGGGCTTGGCGTCCGGTGTAGGCGTCATGAAACCATAATTCCGCAGCCCGCGCCGTATGGGAAACCGACCCGCAGCAGGGACGGGGGCTAAAGGGACGCGGTAATGCCCCAGTTCATGGTGAATGAGGCGCCCGGCGCCAGCCACCGGAGACCGTCCCCGCTGTTGAATGCGTTTGCCGGCCCTGTCATGGGTTCGAGCGCCACGGCCTTTGAACGTCCCGGGAACGTGTCGGTGATGAAGACATGCACGTAATGGCAGTTCTCGTCCTGCTCCAGGCTGACACTGCGGCCGTCCGGAGCGGCGAGCGTATGGCGGGCCACGCCGCCGTCGAACGCAAGATCCGTCAAGGCGACGTCCACGAGCGCCGGACCTACCGCGGTACCGGACGAGAAGTCGTAGGGGCCATCCGCGGGGGCAGTGCTGCGTGGGATCAACCGGTCATCGGCTACAAGGCGGGTGCGCGCATTGACCGTGAGTACCAGGTCTTCGGGGGCGGTGTCGCCGAGCCGTAGGTAAGGATGGGCGCCCAGGACAAATGGCGCGGGGCTCTGCGACTGGTTGACCAGCGTTTGCGAAACGCGGAGGTCCAGGGCGTCATCGAGCTCGTAGCGCACCCGGTGCTGGACCAGGAACGGGTACCCGTGCTGGGGAAAGACCGTGGCTTCGAGGGTTATGGAGAATTCCGATTCATCCACCAGCTCATAGCCGGTATTGCGCAGCAGTCCGTGGCTGGCGTTGTTCCGCGAAACCTCGGTGATGTCCAGTTGCTGCTTCTTGCCATCGAGGTACCAGATCCCGTCCTCCACCCGGTTGGCCCAGGGCGCCAGCGTGATGCCTGTGGCGCCAGGAGATATTTCGTCGTCGCCGTACGTCTCTGTCAGCTGGACACCACCGCGTGAGTAGAGCCGCAGTCCTGCAGCGAGTTCAGTGACAATGGCGACGGCGTCCTCGCGCCGAAGCTCGTATTGCCGGCCAGTTGCGAAACGGCGTGGCTGGGGCTGGTGGGCGCTGTCGGCTGGCAACGAAGAGGCAGGCATGGCATTACGGTACTGCATTCCTCAAACGATTCCGCAACACAACCGGGCATGGGACAAGCGTCCAGCCATGTTTGCTTTTGTTAGAAACTATGCGTTTTTGGTCAGTTGTGGAATGATGGATTCATGAGTCGCATCACTACCACCCGCCTAGCGGACAGCCGAGAGCTGATCTACTTCGACGACCCCGGAACGCCGGAGAGGACACCGGATTCCTTGGTGGATCACCGCCCCCTTCCTGCCCGAGGCGTGCCTGGTGATGTCAGATACGACGCCCTGTCCGGAGACTGGGTCGCCATCGCCGCCCACCGGCAAAGCCGCACCCACCTGCCCCCGGCGGATCAGTGCCCCATCTGCCCCACGACTCCCGCGAACCCCTCTGAAATACCGGCGTCGGACTACGACGTAGTGGTGTTTGAGAACCGATTCCCCTCCCTGGGACCGGCATTGGGCGACATTCCCGGCGGGCCCGCGGCGGGGCAAAGCGGCCACGGCATCACCGGCCCGGCTTTTGGCCGCTGCGAGGTCGTCTCCTTCACGCCGCAGCACACGGGCTCCTTCGCGGAGCTGGGCGAAACCCGCGCCCGCACTGTGATCGAAGCGTGGGCCCAGCGGACCGGTGCGCTGAGCGCACTTCCCGGCATCAAGCAGGTATTCCCCTTTGAAAACCGCGGTGCCGACATCGGCGTCACCCTGCACCACCCGCACGGCCAGATTTACGCCTACCCCTACGTGACGCCGCGCGCGGCCCAGCTTGGCGCTGTGGCCCGGAAGTATTACGACGACGTCGACGCGAAAGAAACGCTCGCGGCTTCGCTGCTCAGGGCCGAACGCAACGACGGCAGCCGGATGGTTCTCGAGGCCAGGCACTTCAGCGCCTACGTCCCTTTCGCAGCCCGCTGGCCCCTGGAAATCCACCTGGTACCGCACCGCAGCGTCCCTGACCTCGCTGCCCTGACCGGCGAGGAACGCGACGAACTTTCCCACGTCTACCTGGACCTGCTGAAGCGACTCGACTCCCTCTACCCCACTCCCATGCCGTACATTTCCGCTTGGCACCAGGCACCCCTGGACCCTGTACTCCGGCCCGCGGGCCAGCTGCACCTCCAGTTGACCTCGCCGAGGCGCGCAGCCGATAAGCTCAAGTACCTTGCAGGATCAGAGGCAGCCATGGGCGCCTTCATCAACGACACCACACCGGAAGCTGTGGCGGAGCTGCTCCGCAGCGTTGCTGCACCGTCCACCGGCAAAACCATGGAAGGCAGCCGAGCATGACCACCACCGCGGACGCCACCGCACTCACTGCCCGCTTCCAGGCAACCTTTGGAGCCGCTCCCGACGGCGTGTGGCAGGCGCCAGGACGCGTCAACCTGATCGGCGAGCACACGGACTACAACGAGGGCTTCGTGCTCCCCTTCGCCATCGACAGGACAGCGAAGGTGGCTTTGCGGGTCCGCGACGATTCAACCGTGCGAATGCTCTCCACTTTCGGCGGGCATGGCATGGTGGAGGCCGACCTGGAGGGCCTGGAACCCGGCTCGGGCGATGGCTGGTCCCGCTACCCACTTGGAGTCGCCTGGGCCTTGCAGGAACGTGGCGTCACCGTCCCCGGTTTCGACCTCCTGCTGGACTCGGATGTCCCCTTGGGCGCGGGGCTGTCCTCCTCCCATGCCATCGAGTGCGCAGTCATCTCAGCCCTCAACGAGCTCACAGGTGCGGGCTTTGAGCCCGAGGAGCTGGTGCTCGCCACCCAGCGTGCGGAAAACGTCTTTGTGGGCGCACCAACGGGGATCATGGACCAGTCGGCATCGCTGCGCGGCGCCAAGGGCCACGCCGTCTTCCTCGATTGCCGGGACCAGCATGTTGAACTGGTCCCTTTCGACGCCGAGGCCTCGGATCTGGTCCTGCTGGTCATCGACACCAAGGTCTCCCACTCACATGCCGACGGCGGTTACGCCTCCAGGCGCGCGTCCTGCGAGCTGGGTGCCGAGATCCTTGGCGTCAAAACACTGCGCGACGTCGGCGTCGAGCGCTTGGAGGAAGCTTCAGGGCTGATGGATGAGACCACACTGAAACGGGTCCGACACGTTGTGACGGAAAACGATCGCGTGCTCCAGACAGTCGAAGTTCTTGGCGCGCAGGGTCCCGCGAGCATTGGGCCCCTGCTTGATGCCAGCCACGTTTCCATGCGGGACGACTTTGAGATCTCTTGCCCGGAACTCGATCTCGCCGTGGCCACCGCCAAGGAAAACGGCGCCATCGGTGCGCGAATGACCGGCGGCGGCTTCGGCGGCTCGGCCATTGCGCTGACTCCGGTGGGCCGGGAGCGGCAGGTGAGGGACGCCGTCGTGCGTTCCTTCACGGAGGCGGGCTTCACTACACCGGACATCTTCACTGTGACCCCCGCCGCCGGTGCCCTTCGGCTTTCCTGAGCGGCATGTCTTACGCCCGGCCCGCAAAAGGACGCCGGGCGTAAGCTGGGGCCATGACTGAGGCTGTCATTGTTTCCACCGCCAGAAGCCCCATAGGCCGCGCCTTCAAAGGCTCCCTCAAGGACGAGCGCCCCGACGACCTCGCCACGGCCATGGTAGAGGCCGCCCTGGCCAGGATCCCGGGCTTCGACCCCGGAGCCGAGGACGGGCGGGGATTGGACGACATCCTCCTTGGTTGCGCCGAACCCAGTGGCGAGGCCGGATCCAACATGGCCCGCGTGGTGGCGGTCCTGGCCGGGCTGGACAGGGTGCCCGGGGCGACCATCAACCGCTTCTGTGCGTCGAGCCTCCAGACCCTGAGGATGGCCTTCCATGCCATCAAGTCCGGAGAAGCGCACGCGATCGTCGCTGCCGGGGTGGAGAGCGTCTCCCGCTACCAGAACTGGGTGGGGGCAGGAGAAACCGACACTTCCAACCACAACCCCGCCTTCGAGGCCGCTGCACAGCGCACTGCATCCCGGGCAGCCTCCAACATTCCGTGGACCGATCCCCGGCTTGGCGGCCGTCTGCCGGACATCTACATTTCCATGGGCCAGACGGCGGAGAACGTTGCCACCAGCCACGGCATCAGCCGCGCCGAGCAGGACCGGTGGGGCGTGCTGAGCCAGAACCGGACCGAGGCAGCCATCGCGTCCGGTTTCTACGCCCGGGACATCACTCCCTACACCCGCAAGGACGGGGCGGTGGTGGACCGCGACGATTCACCCAGGGCAGGAGTGACCCTGGAAGCGGTGTCCGCGCTGCAGCCTGTCTTCCGGCCTGGCGGAACCGTCACGGCCGGCAACGCCTGTCCCCTCAACGATGGCGCGGCGGCCGTGGTGGTCATGAGCGACACCCGGGCCCGCGAACTTGGACTGAAACCACTGGCACGAGTGGTGTCGACCGGCGTCAGCGCCCTCTCCCCGGAGCTCATGGGCATGGGTCCGGTGGAATCCACACGGCGTGCTTTGGCGTTGGCCGGACTGACCATGGACGACATCGACCTCGTGGAGCTCAACGAGGCCTTTGCCGTTCAGGTAATCGCCAGCGCCCGCGAACTGGGAATCGATCCCGACAAGCTCAATGTCCACGGCGGAGCCATCGCGCTTGGGCACCCTTTTGGCATGACCGGTGCACGGATGACCAGCACGCTGCTCAACGGCTTGGTGGAGCGCAACGGGACACTGGGGCTGGCAACGCTCTGCGTTGGCGGGGGCCAGGGCATGGCGGTTGTTTTCGAACGGTTGAGTTAGTTCGACAAAAAAATGCCCCCGAATTGCTTCGGGGGCATTTTTCGTTTGGTGCATTGGTGACTAGTCGTCGCCTCGTAGGATAGCCAGCAAGCGGATGATTTCGACGTAGAGCCAAACCAGCGTCACTGTCAGACCGAATGCGGCAACCCAGGAGTAACGCTCCGGAGCGCCCGCACGCACGCCTTCTTCGATGCTGGTGAAGTCCATGATGAGCGAGAACGCCGCGAGACCGATGGCCAGGATACCGATGAAGACACCCAGCGGGATGCCGGCAATCGTGATGCTGGTGCGGAGGCCGAAAGGCTCCTGCACCGCGCCGGTCCACATCATGACCAGGTTGATCAGCGCGAAGACTGCGTAGCCGATGGTCGCGATCATGAAGAACCGCATCAGTTTGGGCGTTGCGCGCACCTTGCCGCTCTTGAACAGCACCAGCGTGACGCCGAAGACCGCCAGGGTACCGATGACGGCCTGCAGGCCAACGCCCGGGTACATGCCGTCCAGGATGCGGGTAAGGCCACCAAGGAACAGGCCCTCGAGTCCGGCGTAAGCAAGGATCAGGGCCGGTGAGGGCTGCTTCTTGAACGTGTTGACCAGCGCGAGGACGAAGCCGCCCAGTGCACCAACGATCATCAGCAAGCTGGACAAGCCGGGAGCCACAAACAGTGTCACGGCTGCGCCGATCACGAGCACGACCAGGCAGGCGACGGTCTTCATGATGACGTCGTCGTAGGTCATCCGGCCGGTGTCAGCGGGGCCTGCCGCCGGCTGGTTGTACATCTGCTGCAGTTGCTCGTTGGTCATGCTCTGCTGCTGCGCAGACCATGCGGCCTGGCCGTCCATGACCTGTCCGGGCGCCCGGCCAGCGGGGTTAAATTGCTGGCCGTACGGATTGTGCGGTACAGGCGGGGCCTGCTTTGCTCCACGGAAATTCTTTCCGTTGAAGACTGGGTTGCCGCCAAGTGCCATTACGGGTGTCCTCCTGAGAAAGGGCTAAGTGATAGTTCACGGTACCAATTACCACGCTTGCGCGGCAGGGAAAGTTCCCTTGTTTACCGAGACGACACCCAACCGTGACCCGCGGGCAGAAATGGCAGAGCGTGCAGCTTGCCGACATGAAACTTTAGGTCCACCGGCGTACAACAAAAGTTTCATTAAGGGTTCCTACATCAATAGTTGCCTATAGCTTCACAGTTGTTATCTGATCGCGATCTTCGCACCCCCGAACTGGGCATTCATTCGACTCCACGAGCGGTAACATAGGCCACACATGGGTGACTTAGATCACAATTGAGGCAGCTAGGCAAGTACTGTTCATAAGCCCCATGACCCGTTCGCACCGGCTGCAATGGCGCAGCCGGGACCACCCCCACTGTGGAGGTTTCCATTTTGAGAAGCACACTGCGCGACCCGTCCATCAGACGGTCCAAGGGACTGCAGAGAGCAATGGGGGCGCTGTTTGCTTCCCTCCTTGCTGTACTGCTGATCGCCGCCCCCGCGGCGGAGGCAACCACCCCCTCGCCTTCGCCATCCGCCACCAATTTCCAAAACAGCATCAGCGGCTTCCTCCGCGACGATGCCCGCGCCCCAATACCGGGTGTGAAGATCAAGGCTTCCGGCAACGGATTCGAAGGTGAAGCCACCTCGGGATCCAACGGAGCGTGGAGCATCGGTGTCCCTGTCCAGGGCACCTACAAGGTAGAGCTTGATACCTCAACGCTGCCTGATGGCATCAAGCTCGCTGACGGCCAGGAGAATCCCCGGAACGTGACGTTCAGCCAAACGTCCAACCTGTCAGTCATCTTCGCCTTCGGTAAAGGCATCGTGGTCCAGCAACAGGACTTTGGACAGAATCTCCTGAACCGCCTTGTTGCGGGATTGAGCTTCGGCCTCCTTCTGGCCCTGGCTGCCGTGGGACTTTCCCTGATCTTCGGAACCACAGGCCTTACCAACTTCGCCCACGGTGAGATGGTCACCCTCGGTGCCGTACTCGTTTTCATGTTCAATGGTTTCGGATTCCCCTTCTGGCTCGCAATCCTGCTGGCCCTGGTCGGTGGCGGGCTCTTCGGCTACGTCCAGGACGCGGGTCTTTGGCGGCCGCTGAGACGGCGCGGCTCCGGCCTGGTCCCCATGATGATCGTCAGCATCGGCCTTGCCCTTGCCATCCGGTACGTCATCCAGTTCTTCTTCGGCGGCGCGACACAGCAGCTGCCGGGGGCCCAAAGCGCAGAAATCCAGATCGGCCCCGTCTCCATCTCGCCTAACAACCTGTGGTCACTGGTCATCAGCGCCGTCGTGATCGCCTTGATCGGCTTCATCCTGCTGAAGACCCGCCTGGGCAAGGCAACCCGCGCGGTGGCCGATAACCCCGCCCTGGCTGCGGCATCCGGCATCGATGTCGACTCGGTGATCCGCATCGTGTGGATCGTGGGCGGCGTCCTGGCCTCCCTTGGCGGCATCCTCTGGGCGTACTACAGGCCCGGTGTCACCTTCGATATGGGCTCGCAAATCCTGTTGCTGATCTTCGCGGGCGTGACGCTCGGTGGCCTGGGCACGGTGTTCGGCGCACTGATCGGTTCGATCGTCGTAGGCATCTTCGTGGAGCTGACGACTGTTTTCGGCCTTCCTGCCGACCTCAAGTACGTTGGCGCCCTCTTCATCATGATCGTTGTCCTTTTGTTCCGACCGCAGGGTATCCTCGGCCGGCGTGAGCGTGTGGGTTAGGAGCGGGCCATGGACTTCGGATTCATTCTTTCCAGCGCCCTTGGCGAACTTTTCAGTCCGACGACGGCGGCCTACGCGCTTGCCGCTTTGGGCCTTGCCGTTCACTTCGGCTACTCGGGCCTCCTGAACTTCGGCCAGGCAGGCTTCATGGCTGTAGGCGCCTACGGCTTCGCCATCTCGACCCTGACCTTCGACGCCCCGTTCTTCGTTGCCCTGCTGATATCGGTCATCTGTTCGGTCATCTTCGCCTTTATCCTGGGTATTCCCACCCTCCGGCTCCGCGCGGACTACCTGGCTATCGTCACCATCGCAGCCGCCGAGATTGTCCGCTATGTGGTCACCACCAACCAGCTCACCAGCGTGACTGGCTCGGCCAACGGCCTGGCTGCCTTCGAGAACACGTTCTACGCCATGAACCCGTTCCCCGAAGGGTCCTACATGGGCATGAACAACCGCGATTTCTTCATCCGCGTGGTCGGTTGGGGCCTGGTGGCGGTGTGCTGTGTCCTGGTGTGGTTGCTGATGCGCAGCCCGTGGGGCCGCGTCCTGAAGGGCATCAGGGAAGACGAGAACGCCGTGCGGTCGCTCGGCAAGAACGTTTACTCGTACAAGATGCAAGCCCTCATTATCGGCGGTGTCCTCGGCGCCCTGGCCGGCATGATCTTCACCCTCCCCCGTGGCGCTGTCCAACCATCCAACTACGGCACGGAACTGACGTTCTTCCTCTGGACCTGCCTCCTGCTGGGCGGCATGGCCACGGTACTGGGGCCGGTCATCGGAGCGATGATCTTCTGGGTTGTGCTCTCCCTGACCCAGAGCCTGCTCTACGGCCTCATCGAATCGGGAGTCATCACCTGGCTAACAACAGTCCAGGCCGGCCAGCTGCGCTACATCCTGGTGGGCGTAGCCCTGATGCTCCTGATGATCTTCCGCCCGCAGGGCGTGTTCGGCAATAAGAAGGAGCTTGCTTTCGCATGAGTGAGACCAACGAACGTAATACCGAAAATATCGACTACATGACTGATTCGCGGCCCATCGCAGTCGGGGAAAATGCCCCCGGTTGCAAGAAGCGCGATCCGATCGTGGTGGCAGAGGACGTGACGCGTTCATTTGGCGGCATCAATGCCGTTGACGTGGAATATCTCGAAATCCCCCGTCACAAGATCACGGCGTTGATCGGACCCAACGGTGCGGGCAAGACGACGCTCTTCAACCTGCTGACGGGCTTCGATACTCCCAACACCGGCAAGTGGCAGTTTGAAGGCAACAGCCTTGCGGGCGTTTCCTCCTACAAAGTGGCACGAATGGGCATGGTCCGGACCTTCCAGTTGACCAAGGTGATGGGCAAGCTTACCGTCATGGAAAACATGCGGCTCGGCGCAGCCAACCAGCCCGGCGAACGGCTCTCCAAAGCCCTCTTCAAAGGCATCTGGGGCGGCCGTGAAAAGGAGATCACAGCCCAAGCCAATATCCTGCTGGAGAAGTTCAAGCTGGATGCCAAGAAGGACGACTACGCGGCGTCGCTCTCCGGTGGCCAGCGCAAGCTCCTGGAGATGGCGCGCTCTTTGATGGTGAAGCCCAAGCTCGTCATGCTCGATGAGCCGATGGCCGGCGTTAACCCTGCCCTGACGCAATCGCTGCTGGACCACATCAAGAACCTCAAAGCCGAAGGCATGACCGTGCTGTTCGTTGAGCACGACATGAACATGGTCCGCCACATCGCCGACTGGGTGGTCGTCATGGCAGAAGGCAAGGTTGTAGCCGAAGGACCTCCCGGCGAAGTCATGAAGAACCCTGCCGTCATCGACGCCTACCTTGGCGCCCACCACGATGTCGACCTCGGCGACGCCGAAGGCATCAAGGAACTCGAGGCCGAACTTGAGGCTGATGACGAGTCCGTCGTCGGAACCGAAGATGCCGGCATCCTGTCCGACATCCCTGAACCCACTGCAGTTGAGCCGGCTGCAACCGACCCCACTACCGTCGACCCCACTACCGTCGATCCCAGGAAAGAGGAGGGCAAATGAGCAGCACCAGTGCAATACCGGCTCCGGCTCCCGCCCCGACGGGCGAGGCCGTGGTCAAGGTCACCAACCTGGTCGCCGGGTACATTCCGGGTGTCAACATCCTGAACGGCTGCAGCATCGAAGCCCGCAAGGGCGAACTTATCGGCATTATCGGCCCCAACGGCGCCGGCAAGTCGACGCTGTTGAAAGCCATGTTCGGCCTGGTCAAGGTCCACTCCGGCACCGTTGTCGTGCGTGGGCAGGACCTCACAGGGCTGAAGGCCAACAAGCTGGTCACCCAGGGC
Organism: Paenarthrobacter sp. NPDC057355; assembly: GCF_042667405.1. Classification (NCBI taxonomy): domain Bacteria; kingdom Bacillati; phylum Actinomycetota; class Actinomycetes; order Micrococcales; family Micrococcaceae; genus Paenarthrobacter; species Paenarthrobacter sp. NPDC057355. The sequence goes on from NZ_JBHVAL010000011.1 coordinate 133,761, forward strand.
GTGGGCTTCGTGCCCCAAACCAACAACGTGTTTGCCACGTTGACCATTGAAGAGAACCTTCAAATGGGCATGTTCCAGCGGCCCAAGGTGTTCGCCGAACGCTTTGACTTCGTCGCCGGCCTGTTCCCTGAACTGGCAAAGCGGCGCGCACAGCGTGCCGGTTCCCTCTCCGGTGGCGAACGCCAGATGGTGGCCATGGGCCGGGCACTCATGATGGATCCTGCGGTGCTGCTCCTGGATGAGCCATCCGCAGGCCTGTCCCCCGTCAAGCAGGACGAGACCTTCCTCCGGGTCCACGAAATCAACCGTGCCGGAGTATCGGTGATCATGGTGGAACAGAATGCCCGCCGTTGCCTCCAGATCTGCGATCGCGGCTACGTCCTGGACCAGGGCAAGGACGCGTACACGGGCACTGGCCGCGAGCTGATGAAGGACCCCAAGGTCATTCAGCTCTACCTCGGCACGTTGGCCGACGAGGTCTAGCAACTGCCACCAGCCGAAGGGCGGGTCCGGGATCAGGTTCCTGATCCCGGACCCGCCCTTTTGCTTGCCAGGGCACCCTCCCGCACTTATACGGGCCGCCACGACCCACTTTGAGCGCCCACCCCACCCGAACACGCCGCGAAACCCGCGCGCCGGGCAAAGAGGGTGCCCAAAGTCGGTCGCAGCCGCACCTGCCGCACCAATGACAAACCGACGACGGCGGCCCTCACCCAAGCACCGCCGTCGAACCTCCCGCCCCGCGACACAGGCAACGCGGGGTCACTTATGGCCCATGTTTGGCCTTTGAAGGGGCCATAAGTGACCC
>NZ_JBHVAL010000012.1:0-8552 GCF_042667405.1 Paenarthrobacter sp. NPDC057355
GCCTAAGCACCCCTTAACGACGCCGGCCCCGCACCAAAAGGTGCGGGGCCGGCGTCGTTAAGCAGTGGTTGTTAGTCCTCGATGGTCGCGATGACTGCGCCTGCCGAGACGGTCTCACCGGGAGCTGCGGAGAGGCCGCGGACGGTCCCTGCCTTGTGCGCGGTGAGGGGCTGCTCCATCTTCATGGCTTCAAGAACAACGATCAGGTCGCCCTCGGCCACCACGTCACCCTCGGAGGCTGCGACCTTGACGATCGTGCCCTGCATGGGAGAAGTCAGTGCGTCGCCGCCGGCGGCAGCAGCTGCGGCGCCGGCCGAGCGGGAGCGCTTCTTCGACTTGCCTGCCTTGGTGCCCGTCCCAGTGGAAGCAGCGGCGACGCCGGCACCCAGGCCCGACGGCAGGACTACCTCAAGGCGCTTGCCGCCGACTTCGACGACGACGCGCTGGCGCTCACCGGCGTCGGGCTCTTCAGCGTTGGCGCCCGCAGCGGACCAAGCGGGGATGCTGTTGACGAATTCCGTTTCAATCCAGCGGGTGTGGACCTGGAACGGGCCCTCAGCGGGAGCAAATGCGGGATCCGTGACAACGGCGAGGTCGAAGGGAATGACCGTGGGGATGCCCTCAACCACCATCTCCTCGAGCGCGCGGCGGGAACGCTGGAGCGCCTGCTCGCGGGTAGCTCCGGTGACGATCAGCTTGGACAGCATGGAGTCGAAGTTGCCGCTGATGATGTCACCCTGCTCCACTCCGGAGTCCACCCGTACGCCGGGGCCGGTCGGGTTCTTCAACGTGGTAATGGTGCCCGGTGCAGGCATGAAGTTGCGGCCCGGATCCTCGCCGGTGATGCGGAATTCGAAGGAGTGGCCGCGGACCTCGGGGTCGTCGTAGCCGAGCGCCTCACCGCGGGCGATGCGGAACTGCTCGCGGACGAGGTCGATGCCGGTGACTTCCTCAGAGACGCAGTGCTCTACCTGGAGGCGGGTGTTCACTTCGAGGAAGGAGATGGTCCCGTCCTGGCCCACCAGGAACTCGCAGGTTCCGGCGCCGAGGTAGTTGGCTTCCTTCAGGATGGCCTTGGAGGATTCGTAGAGGCGCTTGTTCTGCTCTTCGCTCAAATACGGGGCGGGAGCCTCTTCAACCAGTTTCTGGTTGCGGCGCTGCAGGGAGCAGTCGCGGGTGGAGACAACCACAACGTTGCCGAAGGAGTCAGCCAAGCACTGGGTCTCGACGTGGCGGGGAGCGTCCAGGAAGCGCTCGATGAAGCACTCGCCACGGCCGAAGGCTGCTGTGGCCTCACGGACGGCGGACTCGTACAGCTCAGGGATTTCGTCCATGGTGCGGGCGACCTTGATGCCGCGGCCACCACCGCCGAACGCTGCCTTGATGGCGACGGGAAGGCCGAATTCCTCGGCGAACTTCAGGATCTCGTCGGCATCCTTGACGGGGTCGGCCGTGCCGGGCACCAGGGGTGCGCCGACCTTCTCGGCAATGTGGCGGGCCTGGACCTTGTCGCCCAGGGCCGAGATGGCTTCGGGGGAGGGGCCGATCCAGGTGATCCCGGCGTCAATGACTTTGGCAGCGAATTCGGCGTTTTCGGCCAGGAAGCCGTAGCCGGGGTGGATGGCGTCCGCGCCTGACTGCTTGGCGACGTCGATAATCTTGTCCATCACCAGGTACGACTCAGCGGCCGTGTTGCCGCCCAAAGCGTAAGCCTCGTCGGCGAGGCGTACGTGCAGGGCATCGCGGTCCGGGTCTGCGTAAACGGCCACGGAGGCAATGCCTTCGTCCCGGGCGGCTCGGATGATGCGGACCGCGATTTCGCCGCGGTTGGCAATCAAGACCTTGGTAAGAGGGCTGGAAATGGGCTGCGCCGGGTTAGCTGACAAGTTGTTGACTCCTTCTGTCCTTCAGGGAGCCTAGCGTGATTGTGAGGGTTCCGCCCATATTGATGGGGGATTCCGTGTGTGAACCGCCGTTCCTTTGTAGGGTTGCTACAAAGTGTTCTCCTGAGCATCCGAGGCCCACAGTTCCGTGACGCTTACGTTCGCGTGGACCAGCAGGTCCCGGAGGGTGGAGATGGAAAGCCCGACGACGGCGTGCGGGTCGCCGTCGACCTTGCGGATAAAGGCCCCACCCAAGCCGTCGATCGTGAAGGAACCGGCGCAGTGGAGCGGTTCCCCGGTGGCGATGTATGCGTTGATTTCCTGCTCCGACATCTCGGCGAAGTGCACCTCGGCACTTGAGACGGCACCCAAGGTGGCGCCCGTGCCCTCGGCTGTCTCGTCGTCGTCGACCTCTGCTGCCGTCTCCCGGCAGTCCACCAGCCAGTGGCCCGTGTGGAGGACGCCCTGGGAGCCGCTCATGCGCAGCATCCGTTCCCGGGCCACCTCCGCGGTGTAGGGCTTGCCGTGCGACTCGCCGTCGAATTCGAAGACGGAATCGCAGCCGATCACCAAGGCGCCCTCCGCCTCGGGAAGGGCGGCAACGGCCTCGGCCTTGGCACGGGCGAGCAGCAGTGCGGTGTCGTGCGCATCGGTGACTCCGTATTTGGCCTGGACCGCGTCCTCGTCCACGTCCGAGACCACGATGTCATGCGCGATGCCCGCCTCCGTAAGAAGCTTGGTGCGGGCGGGGGACTGGGAGGCGAGGATCAATCGGGTCACGCCCTCCAGCCTAATACGGACGCTCTCCCACATCCCGACACCTTCCGGCCAACCTTCTCTCACATCCCACCCCTACTTGCCGGTCCCTCTCTCACAAACCCACCCCCAAACGGCCGATGCTCTCTCGCTTTCGTGGAGAAAGTGAGAGAGCATCGGTGGATTGTGCCCGGGGAAGTGAGAGAGCATCGGTGGATTGTGCCCGGGGAAGTGAGAGAGCATCGGTGGATTGTGCCCGGGGATGTGAGAGACGGTCTAGTGGACGAGCTCCCCTGAGCCGGTCTTCGACCGATCGCTGCGTTCCAGCTTGGCACCCTCAACATCGACGTCCGGAAGGATCCGCCCCAGCCATTTCGGCAACCACCAGGCCTTCTCGCCGAGCAGGTACATGATGGCCGGCACGATCGTCATGCGGACCACGAAAGCGTCGATGAGCACACCGAACGCCATCGCGAAGCCGAGCGGACGGACCATGGTCAGGTGGCTGAAGATGAAGCCGGAGAACACACTGACCATGATGATCGCGGCCGCCGTCACCACTGCAGCTGCGTGGCTGAAGCCCGTGCGGACGGCGTGCTTGGCGGACTCGCCATGCATGAAGGACTCCCGCATTCCTGAGGTAATGAACACTTGGTAGTCCATGGCGAGGCCGAACAGCACACCGATCAGGATGATGGGCAGGAAGCTCAGGACCGCGCCCGGGTTCGCGACGTCGAAGACGGATCCCAGCCAACCCCACTGGTACACGGCAACCACGGCACCGAATGCGGCGGCCAGCGAGAGCAGGAACCCACCCGTAGCCAGCAGCGGCACAACGATCGAGCGGAACACCAGCAGCAGCAGGATCAAGGACAGGCCCACCACAATGGCAAGGTATGGCGGCAACGCAGCGCCCAGCTTCGCGGACACATCGATGTTACCGGCAGTCTGCCCGGTCAGGCCGATGGTGACGCCGAGGTCGTCGTGGATGGCTTTGCCTTTGGCACGAAGATCGGACACTACCTGCACGGTTCCGGCGCTGGCGGGACCTTCCTTCGGAATGACCTGGAAAACGGTGGTGCGGTAGTCGTCGCTGATCGCAACGGGTACCGCCGCCGTGACGTTTTCCACGCTGCGGAGCTGCCCGGCGACGTCGTATTGCTTGTTCTTGGCGTCGTTCTCGGTGAGGCCCTCGGGGAACTCAGCCACCACGATGATCGGGCCGGTCATGCCTTCGCCGAAGCTGCTGCGGGTGAGGTCATAGGCCTTGTAGGCCTGCGAATCGACTGGTTCCGAACCGCCGTCGGGCAATGCCAGCCGCAGCTGCGAAGCGGGCAGCGCCAAGGCGCCCAACAGCACGACGCTCGCTATGAGGGAAACCCAGGGGTGACGCGTGACCAGCCCACCCCAGCCACCGCTGCTGCGCTTTTCGTCACGCTCGCGGTCAGCGGCTTCGTGCCCGGGTTCTGAGTTATGTTGGGCGGCCTTCGCCCATGCGCGCTTGGAAATGAGCCTGCGGCCGATCAACCCCAGGACGGCGGGCGTCAGGGTCAAAGCCACGACGACGGCGACGCCGACTGTCGCTGCGGCGGCAACACCCATCACGGCAAGGAACGGCAAGCCGGGCACCACCAGTGCGGCCAGCGCGATGATGACGGTGAGCCCGGCGAACAGCACGGCGTTGCCCGAGGTGCCGGTGGCGAGGGCGGCGGATTCTTCCCCGTCCATGCCGGCCAGCAGCTGGGTCCGGTGGCGGTTGACGATGAAGAGGGAGTAGTCGATGCCCACGGCGAGGCCAAGCATCAACGCAAGCATGGGGGAGATGGAGCTCATGTCGATCACGCTGGTGAGCGCGAAGGTTCCGCCGACACCGACGGCCACGCCAATCAGGGCCATAAGGAGAGGCAGGCCCGCGGCGATCAGTGTGCCGAGCATAAGAATCAGAACCAAGGCTGCAACGGCGACGCCAACAATCTCAGCTATGCCGAAAATTTCGGAGACGTCCTCGGTGATCTCCTTGCTGGCGTAGGCGGTTACGCCGGCCGAGGACACGCCGTTGACGATCTCCTGGACTTCCTCACGCACCGCGGGGTCAACGGCGTTGATGGAGGTCTTGAACTGGACCTGGGCAACAGCGGCCTTGTTGTCACTGGAGACGAAGCGCAGGCCCTCAGAGGCCTCGGCCTGCCGCTTGCCGAGTTCGAGTTTGACGGCGCCATCGGCAGCTTCCTTGTCTCCGGCGTCGAGCTTTTCCTTGGTCGCGGCCAGTTGGGCGCGCTGCGCACCCAACTGGGCGTCGATCTGGGCGGGCGTGAGGCCGGAGGCTGCCAGTTGCTGTTCGACGGCGGCGAGCTGGGCTTCGCCCGCAGTGAGCTGTGCGCGCCCGGCGTCCAGTTGGGCTTTGCCCTCGGCTGCCTTGGCCTCACCGGCGGCGATGTCGCCCGGTGCCTTGTCCAGCTGTTCCTGCGTCGTAAAGGGGTTCACCGTGGACTGGACGTCGGGGATGCTCTTCAGTTTCTCGAGCGCTGCGCCAACGGCATCCTTCTTCGCCTGGTCGAAACCTGAATCCCCGGCGTCGAACACCACACTGGCGGAACCGCCCGACGCGTCCGGCAAGGCTTCCTTGAGTTTGTCGGCCATCCGCTGCGTTTCCGTGCCGGGGATGGTGAAGTTGTTGGACATGGTGCCGTGGAAGGCGGCGGCTGAGCCGCCCACGGCAACCAGTACCGCGAGCCATATCGAGATGACCAGCCAGCGGCGGCGATAGGAAAATTTGCCGAGGCGGTAGAGGAACGAAGCCATGTCAGAACCGATCTGTGGTGGAAGGTACGGGTGCGGTTTGAGCGGAGGCGCCCGACGACGGCGCGAAGCCGCCTCCCAGCAGCCCCATCGCATCGATGAGGTGCTGGCGAAGGACAGCGAGTGATTCAGGGGAGAGGTCGGGTCCGCGCTCGGCAAACCAGACGTTCATGGCAGCTTTGCCACAGGAAATGACGGAGCCTGCCAGCGCATGCAGGTAGAGCTCGCTGACGCCTGCGCCAAGCCTGTAGCGGGCTGCGTCGATGATCTGCTCGGTGCAGTGGTCCCAGGCTTCGAGCTCGGAGCGGGCCAGGGAACGGTTGTCCTGGGTCAGGCTGAACAGCTCGGCCATGGGGGCAACGGACATGGGGTCGGCGAGGGCCATCAGCGCGGCTTGGGCGGATTCGAGGATCGACTCGTCCGCTGGCCGCAGCCGGAACTGCTCCAACGCCCGGTCCATGAAACCGTCCGCTACGGAGGCGAGGGCGGCTTCAAGGCTGGGGAAGTAGTTGAAAAACGTGCGTCGGGAAACCCCTGCGCTGGCAGAGATGTCCTCGACCGTGAAGTTTCCGGATCCCTTGCTGCGCAGGAGACCCAGGGCGGCGGCAGCAATGGAGCTGCGGGTAGCGGCCTTGTTGAGTTCACGCCGCGAAGGCGTGCTTGGCTCGGCCGGTGTGGGTGCAGGCACCTGTTCCTGGCTGCTGTTGGAAGTCACGTACTTACACTAAGTGCAACTTTGCACTCTGCGCAAATAGCTTCAGAAGGCCCTCGGAAAAGGTCCCGCCCTGCCCCTTCCCTGCGCGGTCTAATTGGGAAGGGGCAAAAGCGGGATGGACTTCAGTGGGGCCCTGGGCCTCAGAAACTGCTGGGGCTCAGAACTGCTGAGGGGGAACGGGCGGCTGCCCCGGGAACTGCGGCTGCTGCGGGGGAGCGGGCTGCTGCGGTTGGACGGGCTGCCCGGCTGCCTGCTGGCTGGCGTTTTTGGTCAGGTAGATCGACTGCCCGGTGGCACCTGCCTCGCCCTCACCCAAAGGAAGCACATAAACGGCGGTGCCATAGGCGCACACCTCAGTCCAGTTGGTGCCCATTTCGGAAGTGTCAAAGCGCATGGCAACAATGGCGTTGGCGCCGCGCTGCTGTGCTTCGTTGACCATGCGCGCCATGACTTCCTGACGGCTTTCGTAGAGCGCTCTGGTCATTTCGGGCAGCTCGCCGCCGCCCAGTGAGCGGAAACCGGCAAGCATCTGGGAGCCGATGTCCCGCGAACGGACGGTCAGGCCCATGACTTCGCCGAAGACGGCGTCGATTCGGTGGCCCGGGATTTCATTGGAGGTAACGATCAACATGGTCAGAGCCTATCCAGCTTTCGGCCCTTTAACGGGGAAATCCCCCGGGGAGAACTCCCCGGGGGATCAGCACCGTTCATAATCGGCTGAAGCTACGCTTTGGCGCCGGCCAACCCGCGCTCGTCGGCTTCCGCTGCGGCCTTGTCGGCTGCGTACTCGTCGGCGAACGCTGCACCGTTGCGCGGCGCGTTGTACAGCGACTCATCCAGGATGCCTTGGCGCTTGGCCACAATCGCGGGAACCAGGGCCTGGCCGGCTACGTTGACCGCGGTGCGGCCCATGTCCAGGATGGGGTCGATGGCCAGCAGGAGGCCGACGCCGGCCAGTGGCAGTCCCAGCGTGGAGAGGGTCAGCGTCAGCATCACGACGGCGCCAGTGGTGCCCGCCGTAGCTGCGGAACCGAGGACCGAGACCAGGACAATGAGCAAGTACTGGCTGAAGTCCAGGTTGATGCCGAAGAACTGGGCCACGAAGATTGCGGCGATCGCCGGGTAGATCGCTGCGCAGCCGTCCATCTTGGTAGTGGCGCCCAATGGCACGGCGAAGGAAGCGTAGCCCGAGGGAACGCCGAGGTTCCGTTCAGTGACGCGCTGCGTGAGCGGCAGCGTGCCGATGGAGGAACGGGAAACGAAAGCCAGCTGCACGGCCGGCCACACGCCGGAGAAGTACTGCTTGATCGAGAGGCCGTGCGCACGAACCAGGACCGGGTAGAGCACAAAGAGGACCAGGGCCAGGCCAATGTAGATGGCTGCCGTGAACTTGCCCAGCGAGCCGATGGTGTCCCAGCCGTAGATGGCCACGGCGTTGCCGATCAGGCCAATGGTTCCCAGCGGGGCGATGCGGATGATCCACCACAGGACCTTCTGGATGACGGCCAGTGCGGACGCGTTGAACGTCAGGAAGGCCTCAGCCTGCTTGCCCACCTTGAGGGCGGCAATTCCGACGGCGATCGCGACCACCAGGATCTGCAGGACGTTGAAGCTGACAGACGTGCTCACCGTGGTGGCAGCGTTGGCGCTTTCTGTGACAGTGGAGCTTGCGCCCAGGCCCAGGAAGTTCTTCGGGAACAGGCCGATCAGGAAGGCCCACCAGTCACCGGTCTTGCCGGCGTATTCTGCTTTTTGGGTGATGCCCGTAGCAGCGCCGGGCTGCAGGAGCACGCCCAGGCCGATACCGATCAGCACGGAAACCAGGGAGGTGATGGCAAACCAGAGCAGGGTGTTCCAGGCCAGCCGGGCTGCGTTGGAAACCTGGCGAAGGTTCGCGATGGAGCTCACCACGGCGGTGAAAATCAAGGGAACGACGGCGGTCTGCAGCAACGAAACGTAGCTGGAGCCGATCGTCTGGAGAGTTGCGCCGAGGCCGTTGGGGGCAGCCTTGGTGCTGCCGGTGTACTTGGCGATGAGGCCAAGAACCAGACCGACAATGAGGGCAGCGATGATCTGGACGCCGAAGGAACCGGCCCACTTGGGGAGCCGGAAACCGGACTTTCCAGCTGAAGGGGATGTTTGGATTGAGGTGCTCACCGGAACACGGTAGGTGCTTGCCAAATAACATAGCGAACGGACGTTGAGAAATGTTACGTGCGCAAATGTTATTCCCTGTGCACTTGTGACCTTGCTCTCGGGCAGGCACCGGCGCAAATGGGGTGGGTGCCGGCGTCGTTGTTGTGGTCCGCACCCCGTAACGCCGATCGCACCCGTAACCGCTGGTGCATTTTGCGGCTAGGGGTGCGAAGCCAACGCCGAAGGGGTGCGCTTGGCGGAAT
>NZ_JBHVAL010000012.1:8651-73112 GCF_042667405.1 Paenarthrobacter sp. NPDC057355
TCGGGTGCGAGCACCAATAGACGGCCGCCGAGAGGTGCACCTGGAAAGGGTGCCCTGGCGAGGGGTGGGGTGAGAGTAGCAAATAGGGTGGCCGCCGGCGTCGTTGTTGTGGTCCGCACCCCGTAACGCCGATCGCACCCGTAACCGCTGGTGCATTTTGCGGCTAGGGGTGCGAAGCCAACGCCGAAGGGGTGCGCTTGGCGGAATCGGGTGCGAGCACCAATAGACGGCCGCCGAGAGGTGCACCTGGAAAGGGTGCCCTGGCGAGGGGTGGGGTGAGAGTAGCAAATAGGGTGGCCGCTGGCGTCGTTGTTGTGGTCCGCACCCCGTAACGCCGATCGCACCCGTAACCGCTGGTGCATTTCGCGGCTAGGGGTGCGCAGCCAACGCCGAAGGGGTGCGCTTGGCGGAATCGGGTGCGAGCACCAATAGGGCCCGGAAGGTGCATCGGAAAGGGTGCGTCTGGCGAGGGGCGGGGTGAGAGCGGCAAATAGGGTGGCCGCCGGCGTCGTTGTTGTGGTCCGCACCCCGTAACGCCGATCGCACCAGTAACCGCTGGTGCATTTCGCGGCAAGGGGTGCGCAGCCAACGCCGAAGGGGTGCGCTTGGCGGAATCGGGTGCGAGCACCGGTAGAGGCCCGCCGAGGGGTGGACCTGGAAAGGGTGCCCTGGCGAGGGGGCGGGGTGAGAGTGGCAAATAGGGTGGGTGCCGGCGTCGTTGTTGTGGTCCGCACCCCGTAACGCCGATCGCACCGGTAATCGCTGGTGTATTTTGCGGCAAGGGGTGCGCAGCCAACGCCGAAGGGGTGCGCTTGGCGGAATCGGGTGCGAGCACCGCGCCAAAGGGCGCAAACCCCGCCGGACAAAGCTTGGTAGGAACGCCAAAGGCCGGGCGCCCTGCGGTGTGCGTCCGAGCAATGAAGGAGCAGCAAGCCGAGGTGCCCGGCCGTGGGCGCTCAAGCGGACTAACCCAGCAACGCCCTTCGCAGCACATCCAGGCCTACCGAGCCTATGTTCAGGGCTTTGCTGTGGAAGGACTTGAGATCGAATTCCCCCCGCCCCTCCAGGTCCGTCCTGATCTGTTCCCAGAGACGTTGGCCTACTTTGTAGGAAGGGGCCTGTCCCGGCCAGCCGAGGTAGCGGGCGAATTCGAACTGAAGTTGGCCCTCGCTGATATCCAGGTTGGCCTTGAGGAAGTCGAAGCCCTTCTCCGGGGTCCAAGTGCCGGAGCCCCAGCGTTCGGGAACCGGCAGCTCCAGGTGGACGCCGATGTCGAACACCACGCGTGCCGCGCGCATGCGCTGGCCGTCCAGCATGCCCATGTGGTCGCCCGGGTCCTTGAGGTAGCCCAGCTCGAGCATGAGTTGTTCGGCGTACAGCGCCCAACCTTCACCGTGGCCCGAGACCCAGCAGACGTTGCGGCGCCAGTTGTTCAGCAGCTCGCGGCGGTACGTTGCCGTTGCCACCTGCAGGTGGTGTCCCGGGACTCCTTCGTGGAACACCGTGGTGGTTTCGGACCACGTAGTAAAGGTGTCTTCGCCTGCGGGAACGGACCACCACATCCGGCCTGGCCGGGAGAAGTCGTCCGAGGGGCCGGTGTAGTAGATGCCGCCGTCATCGGTGGGGGCGATCATGCATTCAAGGGTCTTCATGACGTCCGGGATGTCGAAGTGTACGTCCGCCAGTTCGGACACGGCGCGATCTGAAAGTTCCTGCATCCAGGCTTTGAGGGCATCGGTGCCCTTGATTTGCCGGGCGGGATCGTTGTTCAGGATGCTCTTGGCTTCCTCGATCGACGCACCCGGCTTGATCTGCCCGGCAACCTTTTCCTGTTCACCGATGAGCCGGTCCAATTCCTGTACACCCCAGGCGTACGTTTCTTCCAGGTCCACCGCTGCACCCAGGAATGACCGGGAGGCAAGGGCGTAACGTTCGCGTCCAACGGCGTCCTTTTCCGGGGCCATCGGGAGGAGTTCGTTCCGCAGGAAGGCGCCCAGCGAACTGTACGCCGAACGCGCGGCGGCTGTTCCGGCGTCGAGCTTGTCCTGAACGTCGGCGGGCAACGGGGCGTCGCCAATCCGGGCATTGGCGGCCAATTTGGCAAAGAATCCGTCATCGGCGGCGTAACGGCTGGTCTGCTCGATGACGATGCGGACCTGCCGGGCGGCGGAGACCTTCCCGGAGGCAGCGGCTGCCCGAAGCGATGAAATGTAGCCCTCGATCGCGCCCGGCACGTTGGCCGCGCGGCCGGCGATGTGCCCCCACTGTTCCGCCGTGTCGGTGGGCATGAGGTCGAAAATGGCGCGGATGTCCTGGGCCGGGGATGCGATGTTGTTCAGGTCCGCCGCGTCCCAGCCGGAGGCGTGGATCTCCAGATCCAGGCCGAGACGCTCGCGCATCGCATCAAGCGTTACGGCATCGGTTTCGTCAGCGGGCTCAAGTGCAGCCAAGGAGTCCAAGGCCTCCCGTGCAGCCTGGGCGTGGGCAGCCGCCCCGGCCGGCGAATAGTCCTGGTACTCCGTCTCGTGGCCGGGCAGCCCAAGCGTGGTGGCGAAGCTGGGATTGAGTTCGATCAGCTTTTCTGTGTACGCGTCAGCGACGGCGTCGATGGCAGACTTCGGGCGTACGGGGGTGTTTGCAGTAGTCACCCACAGAGCCTAACCGTGACGAACGCCACGTGAAAGGGTTGTTGAACTTATTTGCAACGTGCCGCGGGGAATCAGCCCCGGCTGCGCCGCCACGCGCCCGGACCCGGTGTTGGGTCAAGGCGCAACTGCTGGCGGCGCACCCAGTGCCTGACGTTCGGCTTGGACGGCTCCGCTTCCTGTGGAGCGCCAAGGGAAACCACGACGGCGGCAATCGCCGCGAGCTCTTCGGCCGTCGGTTCGCCCTTGACCACCGAGAACAGGGGCTGCGCGGGCTCCTCGGCCGGCGAAGGGGTCTGTGCGGTGGTCACAGCGGGATGTTTCCGTGCTTCTTGGTGGGCAGGCTCGCACGCTTGTCACGCAGGGCGCGCAAGCCACGAATAATCTGCAGGCGGGTATCCGAAGGTGCAATGACAGCGTCAACATAACCAAGCTCAGCGGCCTGGTACGGGTTGAGGAGTTCTTCCTCGTAGCCCTGGATGATCTCTGCACGGCGGGCCTCGACGTCTCCTCCGGCCTCGGCCACGGCTGCGAGATCGCGGCGGTACAGGATGTTCACCGCGCCCTGGGCGCCCATGACTCCGATTTGGGCGGTGGGCCAGGCAAGGTTGAGGTCGGCGCCGAGCTTCTTGGAACCCATCACGATGTACGCTCCGCCGTACGCCTTGCGGGTGATGACGGTGAGCTTGGGAACAGTAGCCTCCGCGTAGGCATAGAGGAGCTTGGCGCCGCGGCGGATGATGCCCTGGAACTCCTGGTCCTTGCCGGGGAGGAAGCCCGGGACGTCCACGAGGGTGATGATGGGGATGTTGAAAGCGTCGCAGTGGCGGACAAAGCGGGCGGCTTTTTCCGAAGCCGAGATGTCCAGCGTTCCTGCGAACTGCATGGGCTGGTTGGCCACGATGCCAACAGTGTGGCCTTCAACGCGGCCGTAGCCAATGATGACGTTGGGGGCGTACAGCGACTGCATCTCCAGGAAGTGTGCGTCGTCCACGATCTGCTCAATGACCTTGCGCATGTCATAGGGCTGGTTGGCCGAATCCGGAATCAGCGTGTCCAGGGCGAGGTCGGCGTCGTCGAGTTCCAACTCCTGGTCGTGCTCAACGACCGGAGCCTCGGAGAGGTTGTTGGAGGGCAGGAAGTCCAGGAGTTCACGGACGAACTCGATCGCATCGGCTTCATCGGATGCCAGGTATGTGGACGTGCCGGTAGTGGCGTTGTGCTGCCGGGCACCGCCCAGGGTTTCCATGTCCACGTCTTCGCCGGTGACGGTCTTGATGACGTCCGGGCCGGTGATGAACATGTGGGAGGTCTTGTCCACCATCACCACGTAGTCGGTCAGGGCAGGGGAATAGGCCGCGCCGCCGGCGCACGGACCCATGATGAGGGAGATCTGGGGGACCACGCCTGAGGCGTGGACGTTGTTGCGGAAGATGTCCGCGAACATGGCCAGGGAGGCGACGCCTTCCTGGATGCGTGCGCCGCCGCCGTCGTTGATGCCGACAACCGGGCAGCCGTTGCGGAGGGCGAATTCCTGGACCTTGACGATCTTTTCGCCGTTGACCTGGCTGAGGGAGCCGCCGTAGACGCTGAAGTCCTGGCTGTAGATGGCAACCAGGCGGCCATCCACGGTGCCGTATCCGGAGACGACGCCATCGCCCAGGGGCTTCTTCTTTTCCATGCCGAAGGCGGTGGAGCGGTGGACGGCCAAGGCGTCGAACTCGACGAACGATTCGGGGTCGACCAGGAGGTCGATGCGCTCACGGGCGGTGTTCTTTCCGCGTGCGTGTTGCTTCTCGATTGCTTCCGGGCCGGAAGGCTGCTCTGCCCGTGCCTGGCGGTCGCGGAAGTCGGCAATCTTTCCCGCTGTCGTTGTCAGATCGTGGCTCATCAAGTGTCTCCGGCTCTGTAGCTGATATTCGCTGGCGCAGTCCTGAGTGCGGACAAGTAGCTGACTTAAGTAGCTTCCGTACAAAGAACAGGCCCCGCAGGCCAGTCTAGTGACGCGTTTGCCGCGAACCGCTGTAGAAACCCTACAATTTTCCGCGTCGTAGCCAAATCCATCACTATGTTACCCGCCGGTAACATAGTTGGGCTAGAGTGTCCCCATGACTTCAAGCAACGATGCTTCCAGCACACTTTCCCAGAGTGGCAGCCCCTACGTCGCCACGGGTTCGCTCAAAGGCAGGACCATCCTGATGTCAGGCGGCAGCCGCGGCATCGGCCTGGCCATCGCCACCCGTGCCGCACGCGATGGCGCCAACATCGTCCTCATGGCCAAGACCGGCGATCCGCACCCGAAGCTCGAGGGGACGGTCTTTACCGCTGCAGAGCAGCTGGTCGCCGCTGGCGGACAGGCCCTGCCGCTGGTCGGGGACGTCCGCAATGATGACGACGTCGCCGCCGCGGTTGCCGCCGCCGTCGAGCGTTTCGGGGGCATCGACGTCGTGGTCAACAACGCTTCCGCCATTGACCTGTCCCGCACCGATGCCGTCGACATGAAGCGGTACGACCTCATGCAGGACATCAATGTCCGCGGCACGTTCCTGTTGTCGAAGTTGTCGTTGCCGGCGCTCAAGGAGTCGGGCAACGGCCACATCCTGACGCTTTCCCCGCCGCTGAACCTCGACCCCAAATGGGCGGGCATGCACCTGGCCTACACCATGGCCAAGTACGGTATGAGCCTCACCACCTTGGGGCTCGCCGAAGAGTTGAAGAACGACGGCGTGTCGGTCAACTCGCTGTGGCCGTGCACCTTGATCGACACCGCTGCGATCCGGAACATGCCCGGTGGCCGGCAAATGGTGCAGGCGGCCCGCGGGCCGGAGATCATGGCCGACGCAGCGCACGCGGTACTGACGGGCCCGGAAGCTACAGGGAACTTCTACACCGATGAGGAAGTCCTGCGCGCCGCCGGCGTCTCGGATTTTGCGCCCTACAGCCTCGGTGCCCCCGAAGACCGCCTGGTGCCGGACATCTTCCTCTAAGCCGATTTACAGGTTCTTTTCAGGGCATCAGGCCTTCCCGGCCGGTGCAACTGGATAGGATTCAGCTATGGATGCCGAACAGCCCAACAGCAGCGAACCGCACGTGCCCTCCAGGGGCGTGGAACGGCCCGCGCTGGATCGCGAAGCGCTGCAACAACCAGACTTCCTGTCCGCCACTGGCATCTCACAGTTGAATATTGTCGACTCGACGGGCTCCACCAACGCGGACCTCGTGCGGGCAGTGAGCGTGGAGCCGAAAAAGTGGGGCGACCTCGCTGTATTGACGGCCGAACACCAGACAGCGGCCCGCGGACGCCTGGACCGGCACTGGGAAGCTCCCGAGCGCTCTGCGGTGTCCGTCTCCATCGTGCTGCGGCCCGTCACGTCCCAAGGCATGCCGGTTCCGACGCAAAGCTACTCGTGGTTGTCACTGCTGGCAGCCGTCGCCCTGCGTGAAGCGCTGCAGGAAACCGCCGGAGTCACTGCCGAGATCAAGTGGCCCAACGATGTCCTGGTCAAGGGCCGGAAGATCGCCGGTATCCTTGCCCAGATGACCGGGCTCGGGGACGGCTCCGTCCCGGCGGTGGTCCTGGGCGTCGGGCTGAACGTATCCCTCGCCGAGGACGAGCTGCCGGTTCCCACCGCGACGTCCCTCGCCGTCGAAAGGGCCACGACGACGGACCGCACCGCACTGCTGAAAAGCTACCTATCGCGTTTTGCCAAGCTCTACCGCAGCTTCTGCAACTCCGAAGGGGACCCTGCGGCCGGTTTGGCCGGCGGAGCGTCGCTGCATAAGCGGGTTGAATCGGCCATGGTCACCCTGGGGCGGGAAGTCCGGGCACATCTGCCCGGAGATCTCGAACTGGTGGGGCACGCATCCCGCCTGGACGAGCACGGTTCCTTGCTGGTGGTTGACCATGGTGGCCGGGAACATGTCATCACTGCAGGCGATGTGGTGCACCTGCGTGCCACAGAAAGCGGTTATGCGTAAAGAGTTGCTTCCGGGGGAGCAGGTCATCACCATTACGCGTCAACAGGCCCGCTCCCTTTTCTTTCCCGCGCTGGCCTTCATCGTTGTTCCCGCACTCGCCGCGTACGCCTGTGCATGGATCGTCAAAGGCAACGCACAGCGCCTGGTTCCCTTCATCACAGTGGATTGGACGCCCTGGCTCATGGGTGCCTGCGTTCTGCTGGCCGCGTGGGTCCTGGCGGCGTACAGCCTCAAGCGCGTCCTGAAGTGGCGATCCATCCGGTACATCCTGACCAGCAGACGCATACTTGCCAGATTCGGAATGTTCCGCCGGAATGATTGGCAGGTTTCCCTGGCCTCGATTCGCAACGTGGGCGTCCATCAAAGCCTCATCCAACGGACATTGCACTCGGGGAATATATCCTTGGATACCGGGCACTCCGGAGCAGCGTTGCTGACCGATGTTCCTGAGGCCGGCAAATTCAGGGGCTTCATTCTTGACGCGATGGACGAACTCCCGAAAGGTGAGGTTGTTGAGGGTGAACTGCTGGACGACTATGAAGAATTGCCGTGGGAATTGAGAGAAGGTGGATGGGATGAGCGTTGAGGATCAGCAGTCCGGCGAGGACCTCGACCAGGAGTTCGACGCCGTACCCGGACCTTCGGACGCAGGACCGGAACCTGACGTGGACGACGACGCTGAACCCGGCTCCTCGCCTGCGCCAGTACCCACGGGTCCGCCGACCGGCGTGATGTCGGCAGAACGGCTCGCCATCAAAGCACTGGAATCGAAGCTGCTTGGTGGTGAACGCAAGCTCCGGCGTCGTGAAGTGGCGGCCGGCGCGGGCGTATCCATCCTGTCTGCGCGCAAGGTGTGGCGGGCGTTGGGATTCCCGAACTTCAACGATGAGGACGTAGCGTTCACTGAGCGCGACCAAGCTGCCCTGTCCCGCATCCTGGACCTTGTTCGGGCAGGTCTCCTGACTGAAGAAGCTGCCATCTCCGTGACCCGGTCCATCGGCCAGATGACGGACCGCATGGTGGTCTGGCAGATCGAGGCCCTGGTGGAAGACATGGTCTCGGAGCAGGGCATTCCGGATGCGGTGGCCCGTAAGCAGTTGGTGGGCCGTTTGCCATCCTTGGTGGACTCCCTCGAAGAGATCCTGGTCTACTCCTACCGCCGCCAGCTCAACGCCGGCATTCAGCGGTTGGCTGTGCGGGCCGAAGCCGGGTTGCAGGCCAGCGAGGAAGGCCGCGAAGGGGACGAGGACGACTCCCCGTTGCCCTTGGCGCGCGCCGTCGGGTTCGCCGACCTCGTCTCCTACACCAGCCTCTCCCGGCGAATGAACGAAAAAACCCTGGCCCAGCTGGTGCAGCGCTTCGAGAACAAATGTGCCGAAATCATCTCCGTTGGGGGTGGGCGACTGGTCAAGACCGTGGGCGACGAAGTCCTCTACATTGCCGAGACGCCGGCTGCCGGGGCCGAGATTTCCCTCGCCTTGGCACAGGCCTTCACCGAAGATGAAATCCTGCCCCAATGCCGCGTGTCCATGGTGTGGGGGCGGATCCTGTCCCGGCTCGGCGATATCTACGGACCCACGGTGAATCTGGCCGCGCGCCTCACGACGCTGGCCCAACCCGGAACTGTACTGGTGGATGCCATGACCGCTGCGGCCCTGGGCCAGGATGATCGCTTTGTGCTGGTGCCCCAAAAGTCGGAGAACGTGCGCGGCTTTGGTGAGATCCACCCGGTCATGCTGGCCAGGGGACGCGGCAAGGGCCTCGTCTTGGATTAAAGGGCCGGTTACAACACGGGAACTGTTGCGCGCGTCCTGCTCCATGTTTCGAAGCCTTGGCTAATCGATGGATTAACCCGCTACTCTTAGCTTGTTTGTGTCGTGATGGCCGGAGTTCGGTGCTGGCTGCCTAAAAGTGGGGAATGTGGATGGCTCTGACCGATGGGTCCGGGAATCGCCGTGTCAAAATTCGACGGCGGCGGGTTATCACAGCTACCGCCTTCACAGCCGCGGCCGCAGTCCTGGTGACCGGCGCGATCCTCTATCCCGGATTCAAGACCACCGAGGTGGACCTTAACGACGGCGGCGTCTGGGTCATCAGCAAGTCCAAGGGTGCCGCCGGGCGGCTCAACTATCCGTCCAAGTCCCTGGACGGCGCCGTTACCCCGGCCAGCAAGGACTTCGACATTCTGCAGCAGGCCAGCGACGTTTTCATCGACGACGTTGATGGCGCCACCATCAACCCGGTCAGCGCGGCCAACATGCGGTTGGGCGGCGACCAGAAGCTTCCCGGTTCGGCCGACGTGAGCTTCGGCAACCGGGTCCTGGCCGTCACCGACCCTTCCAAGGGCAAAGTCTGGGCACTCACGGCGGGGTCAGTGGGTGGATTCAGTGACGAATCCGAGCCCGTGCTGGAGCAGTCCACCGGCATCGTGTCCGTTGTCGGCAAAGACGACACCATCCATACCGTGGACCCGGAAACCGGCAGCGTGACGGACACCAAAGTCGATGCCAACGGCCAGTCCGTGGACTCGCAGGTCCGCAAGGATGACGCCCTGAAGGCCCCGGGAGACCTCCAGCTGACCGCCGTGGGAGACAAGGCGGTTGTCCTCAACGAGGCCACAGGAAACCTCGTCCTGCCCGGCGGAGCCACGGTGCACTTGGACGACGCCCGTGACGCAAAGCTGCAGCAAAGCGGAACCTCTGCGGATTTCGTGGCCATTGCCACCACCAAAGCACTGTTGCTGCAGCCGCTCGATGGAAGCACTGCCAAGACCATACCGGCCGACGGACAGGGCGTTCCGGCAGCGCCTGTCCACCTGGGCAGTTGCACCTACGCGGCCTGGTCCGGAGCCAACAAGTACCTCCGCGAATGCACCAACCAGGCTGACAGCCGCCGCGCCGACGTGCCCAAGGCGAGTGCGTCGCCGTCGTACGTTTTCCGGGTCAACCGCGATCTCGTGGTCCTGAACGATGTCAACTCGGGCAACGTCTGGATGGTCAACCAAAACATGCAGTTGGTCAACAACTGGGACGACGTCATCCCGCCGGAGCAAACCTCGGACGACGCCGATAAGGACTCTGCTGACGAAGTCCAGCAGACGGTCCTTCCGGACCGCAGCAAACCGAACACCCCGCCGGTGGCGAAACCCGACGCTTACGGCGTGCGGGCCGGCAAGACAACCCTCCTGCCTGTGCTTGACAACGACGCCGACTCCGACGGCGATGTCCTGACCGTTTCGGCTGACCAAGCACTTAAATCCGGGGCGCTGGCGCCGGTCTACGGTGGGACGGGCTTCCAGATCACTGTTCCCGCCGGGCAGTCCGGTTCGGAGTCGTTCAAGTATTCCGTGGACGATGGCCGCGGCGGCACCGCATCCACGAACGTGGACCTCAGGATCGTTCCACCGGGAGAAAATGCTGCCCCCCAGCAAAAACCAAACAGGAATAATGCGTTGGTGGTGCAGGCCGGCAAGATCGCCAACCAATACATCCTCAGTGACTGGATCGACCCCGACGGAGACGACCTCTTTGCGGTGTCTGCCGCCAGCAGTGATCCCGCCGACCAGGTCCGGATCAGGCCGGACGGGCTGCTGACGTTCCAGGACTCGGGTGCGGGGCCAGGGAAGAAGACGATCTCCGTTACGGTCTCGGACGGAACACTGAGCACCGATGGGCGCATCAGCGTTGATGTCCGGGCCCCGGGAGCCCTGCCACCCATCGCGAATGCCGACCACGTGGTGGCGGTCGCCGGCCAGGACACGGTGATCGCTCCACTCAAGAACGATTCCGACCCCCAGGGCGGCACCCTGCGCCTTGCCCAAGCACAGCCGGACGACCAAGCCACGGCAGTGATTGGTCCGGACCAGCAGACGTTCACGTTCAACTCGACCAGCGTCGGCCCGCACTATGTCACCTACATGGTCACCAACGGGCCAGCGAGTGCCCAGCAGCTGGTGCGCGTCGACGTCGTGTCCGGCAGCAACGACGGCGCTCCTGTCGCGGTCCGGGACATCGCCCTGCTGCCCAGCGGTGGCAGCACGGTGGTGGACGTGCTGGGCAATGACTCCGACCCCGCCGGTGGGGTACTGGTTGTCCAGTCCGTGACGGCAGCGGATGGTCTTCCTGTCTCGGTGGCGGTCCTGGACCACTCTGTCGTCAAGATCACCGATATCCATGCGACGGGCCAGCTGTCCCTGAAGTACACGATTTCGAACGGCAAGGCCTCGGCAACGGGCGACATCTCCGTGCAGGTCGTCCCGGCCCCCAGCAAGCTCCAGGCGCCGCAAGCCAAGCCTGATGAAGTGTCTGTGCGGGTAGGCGATGTTGTCACCATCCCTGTGTTGGAAAACGATTCCGATCCCAACGGTGGCGAACTGAAGCTCGACGCCGTCCTGGCGCAGCAGCCGGACGTGGCGGACGGACGGATGTTCGTCGCGGGCAACTACCTGCGCTTCATCGCGGGCGAGGTTCCCAAGACGGTGTACGCGATCTACAAGGTCAGCAATTCCTCCGGCCAGACCGACTCCCAGCAGGTGACTATCCGCATCCGCGCCAGGGATGACGCCACCAACACCCGTCCCGAACCACGCAACCTGACGGCGCGGGTTGTGGCAGGCATGACCGTCAAGATACCGGTTCCGCTGGACGGCATCGATGCCGACGGCGACTCCGTGCAGCTCATCGGCGTGGACAAAGCACCGGCCATGGGCACCGCAGTGGTGCGGGACGGCTACATCGAGTTCACGGCCGGGGGAAAGTCCGCCGGTACGGACACCTTCAGCTACCGGGTCCGCGACCGGATTGGCGCCGAAAACACGGGGACGGTGATTGTGGGCATCGCTCCGGCTGAGGCAAACAACCAAAAGCCGATCGCCGTCGACGACGCCGTTGATGTCCGTCCCGGCCGCCGCATCGCGGTGGATGCCTTGAAGAACGACTCCGATCCCGACGGCGACCCCATCGCCCTGGTAAATTCCTTCGAAGCCAACCCCGGCCTTCAAGTGGAGGCCGCCTCGGGCAAGGTCCTGCTGACCGCGCCCGGCGCAGCCGGTACCGAGAGCATCAGCTACCGGATCCAGGACGACAAGAAGGCCGAAGCCAGCGCTGTGGTCCGCGTCCAGACAAGCCCGACGGCGCCCCTGCACGTGCCGATTGCCGTGGACGACCGCGTCACACTGGCGGAGACGCTGGGCAAGACAGCGGTCGACGTTCCGGTCCTGAAGAACGACTCGGATCCCGACGGCGTAGCTGAGGATCTCACCATCACGTTGCCGGACGGGAATCCGAATGCACGCGTCGGTACCTCGGGGAACGTCGTGGTGACTCTCGTCCCGCAGGACCAGCTCATCCCATACACCGTCACCGATATCGACGGCCAGTCCGCTACGGCCGTGATGTGGATCCCGGGCCAGGGCCTCCAATACCCGACCCTGGCCAAGACTGATCCCGTGGAAGTCATGTCCGGCAAGGACGTCACGTTGTCCCTGCAGGAGTACGTCCGCGTCCGGGAAGGCCGCCAAGCGCGCATCACGGTGGCTGACAAGATCCGCGTCCAAGGCGGAGATCCCAGCAACGTCATCTCGGGCGACGGAAACGCATTGCGCTATGCGGCACAAGCCGACTACGTCGGTCCTGGTTCCATCACCTTTGAGGTTACGGACGGCTCTGGCCCGGATGACTCCCAGGGCCTGAAGTCCACACTGACCATCATGACCAAGGTCATTCCGGACCCCAACGCCAACCACCCGCCTACCTTCAGTGGCGCTTCGGTGGAGGCGCCCAAGGGTGAGACCACCGACGTCGAGCTGGCCAACCTTGCCAAGGACGTGGACGAGCGCGACCAAGGCAACCTGAAGTTCGAGCTCGACGGGGAACAACCGACTGGTTTCCAAGCCAAGGTTGAAGGAACCGTCCTCAAGATCAGCCCCGACCTTTCCCTCAATCCGGGCGCTGTAGGTACTTTCCCGCTCAAGGTCACCGACGGCCGTTCCGATGCCGTGCGGGCAACCGTCACCGCCACCGTTGTCTCCTCGAACCGGCCGCGTCCGGTAGCGAACGACGACTCCGTGGACAAAGCCAACGCTGGCCGTTCGGAAACGGTCAATGTCCTCGCCAACGACTTCAACCCCTTCAACGATGCCCCCCTGACCATCGAAAACGCTGCGGTGGAAACAGGATCTGCCGCCGGCCAGCCAACGGTCTCCGGTGACTCGATCACCGTTACCCCGGCCGAGGGCTTCAAGGGCGTGATGGTGGTCCGGTACACGGTGCTGGATAAGACCAAGGACCCCTCAAGGCAGGCCACGGGCCGTGTCCGTATCACGGTGCGTGACAAGCCGGACGCTCCCTCGGCGCCCGTGGCCACGGATGTGCGAAGCCGGACCGCTGTGCTCAAGTGGACGCCGCCGTCGGACAATGGCGCAGCCATCACCAAGTACACCGTGAAAGCGGCGGGCTTCGAGCAAGTGTGCCCCACCACCACCTGCACGCTGTCCGGGTTGACCAACAACGTGAAATACGTGTTCACCGTTTTCGCCACCAACGAGGTAGGCGATTCGCCGGCATCAACGGCCTCCAACGAGATCAAGCCGGATGAGAAGCCTTCACCGCCCGATGCCCCCACCGTCAAGGCGGGTGACAAGAACATGGCGATCACCTGGACCCCGGCCAAGACGGAGGGATCACCGGTGAAGCACTACAACTTGGAAATCTCGCCGCCTCCGGCCAACGGTATCGCCGTGAAGAACGAGGTCACAGGCCTCAGCTACACATGGCCCGGCCTCACCAATGGCGTGAAGTACAAGGTACGGGCCCAGGCAGTGAATGATCTCGGGCCCTCGGACTGGGGCATGTACTCCATTGAGGACAACCCGGCAGGGCTTCCCGGCGCTCCCGCGGCCCCAACCACCGCTGTGGTGCAGTCGGTGGGAACCCAAAACCAGCTCCGTGTCGATTGGACAGAACCGGACATCAATGGTGATCCGATCAAGGCGTATTACGTCACCATGAGCGGTGGTAACGGAGTGCCCCAGACGCAGACGATCCCCGGCAACGTTCGCTCCGCAGTTTTCACCGCGCAGAATGACGAGAAAGGCTACACATTCACGGTGCAAGCGGAGAACAAAGCCGGAAAGGGCAGCGTCAGTGCACCCTCGGCGCCACGGCGTGCCACCGGCATGCTGGGCCGGGTTAACAACGTCTCAGCGACACCCGCCAATACCGGGGGAGCCGGCCGGGCCGTGACCATCAATTTCACAGCCCTTGACCAAACTCAGCGCAACGGATCCGCCCAAAGTGAAGTGAGCTACCGCTACGTCGCCAGTACCGGACAATCGGGTCCCATCAGCCCCGGGCAAACGGTCAGTGGCTTCACCAATGGGCAGGCCACCACCATCACTGTCAACGCTGTATCTACTGTGGCACCCAGTTCGAATCCCAGCGCTCCGGCGACCACCACACCGTATGGTTCGCCGGGCACGCCGTCGGCCTCCGGCTCCAACGGCGGCCAGAACCAGACCACCCTTACCTTGAACTGGTCCTCGCCTTCCACGGCCGGCAACGACGTTGCCGCGACCAAGATCCGGATCACGGGCGGTGGAACGGACACCGGGTGGATCAACGAATCCGCCTCAGGCAGCCGCGTGGTGAACACGGGCGGCTACAACCAGACGCGCACTATTGAAGTCCAGACCTTCAACTCCGTGGGCCAGGGTGGACCAGTGGCTTCGGCCAGTGCCCAGAGCGGTCCGCAGAAGACATCCTGGGACGCGACCCTGCCCGCAGGAAGTTTCAGAACGTGCACCGACACCGCGCCATCCGGTCAGACGTCGTGGGATCCGAATACGCCAGGCCACCGATGTGACGGCGTGGTCTATGGCACCCCATGGCAGTACGAGTCGAATGGTTCCTTTACGGTCAACTGCTACATCAACCGCAGCACCCCGTACCTGAACTACGCCGCCTGGTACCGCCTGACCAGTGGACCGAACGCTGGCCGCTTCATCGCGCAGGGCAACACCACCTTGGGCGATCCCGGACCCCACCAGATTCCGCAATGCTGAGGCCATCAGCTGCGCGGTGCAGGGAAGTTGTCCCCATCGCCTCCCACGGCGGCGGCACTGTACGCTGTCACAGCCAATGGATAGCCCGCTCCCGGGTTTCCTTGGCTGGCCGCGGGGCGCGTGGGATAGTCTTAGGGACTGAAAATTCCGCCGCCGTTCGGGGGTACTGCGGATTGTACGGCTGTCGGCACTCGCCGGTTGGCCTGGAAGCCACGTGGGGGCGGCTGAAAACAAAGGGAATTCTGGGGCTGTGACAACTTTCTTCGGCAAGCTGGGGCTGAAAAAGCGTCAAAACAAGAAAATCATCACGGGCACCGCTGCGACTGCGGCGGGCGCTGTGCTGATCGCCGGGGCTGTGCTGTACCCGGGGTTCAAGACCACAGAGGTGGACTTGAACGACGGCGGTGTGTGGGTCGTGAGCAAAACCAAGAATGCAGTAGGGCGGCTGAACTATCCGTCCCGCGTCCTCGATGGCGCCGTGACGCCCGCCACCACCACATTCGATGTCCTGCAGCATGAAGGCAACGTGTTCGTCGACGACGAGTCCGGCTCCACCATCAACCAGGTCTCCGCCGCCAACCTGAAGCTCGGCGGCGACAAGCAGCTCCCGTCGTCGTCACAAGTGAGCTACGGCTCCACGGTCCTCTCCGTGACGGATCCTGCCCGGGGCAAAGTGTGGGCGCTTTCTCCCTCCACCGTCAACGGCTTTGACGAGGAGGGGACCGAACCGGTCTTGACGGGGGATCAGGGCCTGGTCTCAGCGGTCGGCGCAGACAACCGCATCTACACTGCCGACCCCGGCAAGGGAGAAATCTCAGTCATTACCGTTGACGCCGACGGCCAGCGCACCAACTCCGAGGTCACGAAGGTGGAAGAGCTGAAAGGCGCCGGTGATCTCCAGCTTTCCGTGGTGGGGGACAAACCGGTAGTCCTGGACGCTGCCTCAGGGAACCTTTTCCTTCCTGGCGGCCGCAGACTCCAACTGCAGGACGCCCGCGAGGCCAAGCTCCAGCAGACCAGCGAGGACAGCAGCTACGTGGCCCTCGCCACCCGCAAGGCACTCCTGAAGCAGCCCCTCGACGGGTCCACAGCCGCCACTGTCAACGCCGACGGTGAGGGAGTACCCGCAGCCCCTGTCCAGGTCAGCAAGTGCGTCCACGCCGCTTGGTCAGGCGCGAACAAGTACATTCGCGACTGCGACAATGACGCCGATGACAAGAAGAACGACGTCCCCAAAGCCAGTGCTTCGCCGAGCTATGTCTTCCGCGTCAACCGCGATCTCGTGGTGCTCAACGATGTGAACTCGGGCAGCGTATGGCTGGTCAACCAGAATATGCAGCTGGTCAACAACTGGGATGATGTGGTCCCGCCAAAGAACCAGTCCGATGACCAGGACCAGGAGTCCGCGGACAACAACACCATCAACGTCCTGCCGGACCGCACCAAGCCAAACCGTCCGCCGGAAACCAAGCCGGACGAATTCGGCGTCCGCCCGGGCCGGACCTCCATTTTGAGCGTCCTGGACAACGACTCAGACCCCGACGGCGATGTCCTCACCGCATCGGTGGGTCCCAACGGCCCCAAGATGGGCGCCCTGGAGAATATCTACGGTGGCTCCGCCTTCCAGATCAAGGTTCCTGCGGATGCCAAACCGGGAACGGAAGTCTTCGACTACAACGCCGCGGACGGACGCAGCCTGTCGGCGGGCGGCAAGGTCACCCTCCATGTGGTGGCCCCGGAAGAGAACAAGCCTCCGTTCTTCAAGCGCGGTGAGCCCACCACCATGTTGGTGGAACAGGGGAAGTCCGTCAGCCAGAACATCCTGACAGACTGGATGGATCCTGACGGCGACGACCTGGTCCTGCTGGACGCCAAGACGGACAACGACCAGGACCAGGTGAAGGTGCGCCGCGACGGCCTGCTGACGTACCAGGATTCCGGGGCAGCACCGGGCAAGAAGAACGTCACAATCACTGTGTGGGATGGCCGCGCCACAACTACCGGACGAATCGTGGTCAATGTGCAGCCGCCGGGCGCCCTGGCACCGGTGGTCAACGCCGACCACGTGACAGCCGTGGTGGGCCAGGACCTGGTCATCGCACCGTTGAAGAACGACGTCGACCCCAACGGCGGCGCGCTGCGCGTGGCCCACGTCGAGGCCGCCGGGCCGGCCGAACTCGGTCCTGTGACCGACGGCGGCACCTTCACGTTCCGGAGCACCACGCCCGGGCCCATCTATTTGACGTACATCGCCAGCAACGGCCCGCAAAGCAGCCAAGGCCTCATCCGAGTGGATGTCGAGTCCGGCAAGGACGCGGGTGCTCCTGTCGCAGTCCATGATGTGGCCTTGCTTCCCGTAGGCGGCAGCGTGCTGGTGGACCCGTTGGCCAACGACTCCGATCCTTCCGGAGGCGTGCTGGTCCTGCAGTCCGTGACGGTTCCGGATGGCTCCTCCGCTTCCGTCAGCGTGATCGACCACAGTGTCCTGCGTGTCACGGACGTCCTTGGCTCCAAAGATCCGTTCGTCTTCAGCTACACCATGTCCAACGGCCGCACCTCAGCCACCGGAACGGTGGGCGTCGTACCGGTGCCGGCACCCGCCGTCGTGGAGGCTCCCCAACCCAAACCGGACGAGGTGAACGTACGCGTGAACGACGTCGTCACCATTCCGGTCCTGGACAATGACACACATCCCCAGGGTGAAGAGCTCTCAGTGGATCCCGTCCTGGCCCAGACCATTGCCGAAGAAGACGGTAAGGCGTTTATCTCCGAGAAGACCCTGCGCTTCATCGCCGGTCCCACGCCCAAGACAGTGCGTGCCATCTATAACGCCGTCGATCCGCAGGGCCAGAAGAGCGCGGCCGCGGTGACTATCCATATCCTTCCGCTGGAAGGCACCCAGAACTCGCGTCCGCAGCCGCAGAACCTGACGGCCCGCGTTGTGGCCGGCGGCAGCGTCCGGATTCCTGTTCCGCTGGACGGCATGGATCCCGACGGCGACTCCGTCCAGCTCACCGGCATCGACAGCACGCCCACCACGGGAACGGCGACGGCGGGAAGCAGCTTTATCGATTTCGTCGCCGCCGGTGACGGCGCGGGTACGGATACGTTCCGTTACAAGGTGATTGACCGCCAGGGTGCGGTCAACACCGGAACGGTGACTGTGGGCGTCGCTCCCCGCGGGGAGAACAACCAGAAACCGGCACCCGTCGATGACGAAGTGAAGGTTCGTCCCGGCCGGCAGATCGCCGTCGATGCCATCGCCAACGACACCGACCCCGACGGTGACATCATCCGCATTCTCTCTGACAGCCTCGAAGCCGATGCCGGCCTGGACGCCCATGTCAGCAAGACCAGTGGACGCGTCCTGGTGACGGCGCCGGCGGCAGAGGGCACCGTGAACGTCCGCTACTCCGTGGCAGACGACCGTGACGCAGTCGGACAGGCCAGCATCCGCGTGGTGGTCAAGAACGACATCCCGCTCCAGGCACCGATTGCCCGTGACGATCGCGTGACATCGGCCCAGACGCTCGGAAAGACGGCCGTGGACGTTCCCGTGCTCAAGAACGATGAAGATCCCGACGGTGTGGGGGAAAACCTCAAAATCAGCACCGAAGTGACCACTGCGCGTCCCGGGCCTGAGGGCAACGTCATTGTCGAGCTCACTGAGCAGCCGCAGTTGGTTCCCTACACAGTTGAAGACGTGGATGGTCAGAAGTCCACAGCCATCATCTGGGTTCCCGGCATCGGCCAGCAGGTCCCCACCCTTGCCAAGGACGAGGTCATCGAGTTGGTCTCGGGCCAGTCGGTGACGGTCGACCTTGCCGAATGGGTAAAGGTGCGCGAGGGCCGTTCGCCCCGGCTGACGCAGACCGACCGGATCAAGCTCATCGGCGCCGACGGCTCAGATCCGGTGGCGAACGGTGGTACTGGTCTGAAGTACAGTGCCGGTGCCGAGTACGTCGGTCCTGGCTCGATCAGTTTCGAAGTCACTGACGGAATCGGTCCGGACGATCCCAACGGACTGAAGTCGACGTTGAGCATCCGGACCAAGGTGTTGCCGGATCCCAACAAGAACAACCCGCCTGTCCTGCTCGGCAGCGACGTGGACGTGCCGAAGGGTGATTCCGCGAGCCTGGATCTTGAAAAACTCACCTCGGATCCTGACTCGGACGATGTCCAGAACATGAAGTATGAGCTGACAGGCTCTGCCACGAGCGGCTTCAAGGTGTCGGTGGATGGCAAGACCCTGAAGGTTTCCGCGGATGATTCCGTGCAGATCGGACAGTCAGGCACTGTACAGGTGAAGGCCAAGGACCGCCGCGGCCTGGAGGCCGTTGCAACCTACAAGCTCTCACTCGCGGCCTCCAACCGTCCGAAGCCTGTTGCCAACGACGACGCCGAGGCGGACGCACAGTCCGGCAAGCCCGTAACGGTCAACGTCCTGGCCAACGATTCGAACCCGTTCCCGGACACGCCGTTGAAGATCGTTTCAGCCGTCACGGAGACAGGTCAGGGCACGGCCGAAGCGGGCGGCGACAACGTCACTGTCACCCCTGCTGGTGGTTTCACCGGCACCATGGTGGTCGCCTATACGGTGCAGGACAAGACGGGCGAGATCTCGCGCTACGCCACGGCCCGCATCCGTTTGACTGTCAAGGACAAGCCGGCGGCGCCCAGTACACCCCTGGCCCAGAGCGTGGGCGACCAAACGGCATTGCTCACTTGGAACGCGCCGGCCGACCGTGGTTCGCCCATCACCAAGTACACGGTGTACGGCGAGAACGGCTTCAAACAGGATTGCCCCGCCAACACGTGTACGCTGACCGGCCTGACCAATAACGTGAAGTACCACTTCGCCGTCACGGCCACGAACGCCATCAACGAATCCGAGCGTTCGCCGGTATCTGCCGAGGTCCGTCCCGACGTCAAACCGGACACCCCCGTTGCTCCCACGTTGAAGTTCGGCGACAAGCAGCTTTCCGTCGCCTGGGTTCCTCCGGCGAGCAAGGGTTCTCCCATCAAGTCCTATGATCTTGAGATTTCTCCTGCCCCGGCAGGTCAGAATCCCCAGATCCAGAACCTGACGGGCAACAGCCACGTCTGGACAGGGCTGACGAATGGTGTTGCCTACAAGGTCCGGGTCCTGGCCCGCAACGATGCCAAGGAACCGTCGGAGTGGAGCACCTACTCGGCCTCGGAGACGCCGGCGGGTGTGCCGGCCACACCGGCTGCCCCGTCCGTTGCCGGTGCCGGTTCCGTGGGCAGCCAGAGCCAGTTGCAGGTCAGCTGGGCGGCCCCGAACAACAATGGCGACGCCGTGTCCACCTACACGCTCACCACGTACCGTGGTGGCGCGGCAGTTGGTTCCCAGGCCGTGGCAGCTACCTCCCAGAACGTGACAGTGGATAACTCGGAAGCGGACTACTCATTCACGGTCTCGGCCACCAACAAGGCCGGCGTCAGTGGCGTAAGCCAGCAGTCCAATGCCATCCGTGCCGCGGGCAAGCCTGGAATGGTGGGTGCACCCTCGGCAGCCCTGGTGGAGACCAACGCCGACGGCGGTAAGATCCGTGTTGCGTTCAACCCGCTCTCCGCGGCGGAACGGAACGGTGCCAACGCCAACGAGATCAGCTACCGCTACGCCCTGACCTCCGGGTCCGGCACTGGTGCGATCCCCGCCGGTGGCGGAGTTGTGGCAGCCCCCAACGGAGCCGACACAGCCGTGGTCGTGTGGGCCATCTCCTCCCGGAACCCCACGCCCGGTGACCGCAGCCCGGCGTCGAACACTGTGAATCCTTACGGCCTTGCCTACGCTCCGACCGTTACTGGCAGCAAGAGCAGCGGGGTAGGGGACAAGACGGTGTCCTGGACATGGAATGCTCCCAACGGCAACGGCCGGCCGGTTACCGGCTACCAGTACAGCCTCGACGGCGGGGCTTGGCAGAACACTGACCAGCGGAGTTTCTCCAAGACCGTTGGGTTCAGCGAAACACACACCCTGCAGGTCCGCGCCGTCAGCGGTGGACAGGCAGGACGGGTTGGAAGCGACACTTCACGCAGCGGGGCTGAGCCGCCGCCGCCACAGCCCCCGGCAGGGGAGATCAGGGCGCACAACAACACCTGCCCCGGGAAGCCAGGACAGGCGGATACATACAACCCGAGCGGTCCGAGTTGTGGCGTTGGCTGGGTCTCCAACTCGGAAGGGTGGTTGAACGTCAACTGCACCAAGGACATCTACAACAACGGCACGCCCTGGTACCGCGTCACACAGGGCAGCCACCCCGACTGGTTCGTAAAGTCCACGACTGTGGATCTGCGCGGAACCAAGCCCGGCGGGTGCTAGCCACTTCCGGCCGGCACCAACAACAACTTCATCCCACCACCGAACACAAGGAACAGGATCAACCGATGACCATGACAAGCGAGCAGGCCGCGTGGTTTGCAGAAACGTTCGAGAAGCTCGTTGCCAACGTGGGCCAGGCCGTCCTGGGCAAGGAACACGTCATCCGGCTGACCTTCACTGCGATGCTGGCCGAGGGCCACGTCCTCTTCGAGGACGCACCGGGCACGGGTAAGACCTCGCTGGCCCGGGCCTTGGCCGCAACGGTCCAGGGTTCGCACAACCGCATCCAGTTCACCCCGGACCTTCTGCCCTCCGACGTCACCGGTGTGACCATCTACGACCAGAAGACGCAGAAGTTCGAGTTCCACAAGGGCCCGGTCTTCAGCAACATTGTGCTGGCCGATGAAATCAACCGAGCCTCGCCGAAGACCCAGTCCGCCCTGCTCGAGGTCATGGAAGAGTCCCGCGTGACCGTGGACGGAACCACCTACGAGGCCGGACGGCCGTTCATGGTGCTGGCGACGCAGAACCCGATCGAGCAGGCCGGTACCTACCGTCTTCCCGAAGCCCAGCTTGACCGCTTCCTGATCAAGACCTCCATCGGTTACCCGGACCACGCTTCCACCGTGCGCCTGCTGGGCGGCTCCAACCTGAAGGACCGCTCGAAGGACCTGGCAGCCCTGATCACCACCCAGGCCGTGGCCGACATGGCGGACCTCGCGGCGACAACCCACGTGGACACCGCAGTGCTCGAGTACATTTCGCGTCTCTGCGAGGAGACCCGCAACGCCTCCGAAACCCGACTGGGCGTATCGGTGCGTGGCGCGCTGGCCATGGTCCGTGCCGCCAAGGTGTGGGCAGCGGGTCAGGGCCGGAACTTCGTGCTGCCGGACGACGTCAAGGAACTGGCGCCCGTGGTGTGGACGCACCGTCTGGTCATGGATCCTGAGGCTGAATTCTCGGGTGCCACACCGGAGGTTGTGCTCGCGCGCGTCCTCTCCGAGGTGGCTGCTCCGCAACAACGCGCCACAGCCTAAGCCACCACAGCCCCAGCATTACCCTTCCTCGCACCAGTTCGAACAAAGGCCCCCACATGTCCTCCAGCAAACCCCTGAGCCGGGCTGCTGATTCGCTTAAGCGCGCCACGTCAGCGCTTGGCGGCACCCTGCGCCCCGCGCGTGGTTCCGGCAATGACGCGGGCAAACGCCCGGGCAGCCCGAAAAAGCCCGGTAACGCCAGGAAACTGCACCCCGCGGCCGTGTGGGCCGAGGCCGCCGGAGCGGCAGGGGAGATTCTTGCCCCGGCGTGGGAGAAGGTCCGCGCCCTCTGGCTGCGCTATGTGTGGCCGGTCCTCTCTGTCGTCAGCCTGCTCGGCTGGGTGGTGCTGGCGGCGTCGATCGGGCTCTGGTGGGCCGGGCAGGCATGGGGCTGGCAGGAAGCCAAGTCAGCGGCTTTGGTGGCGTTCCTGCTGTTCCTGCTGGCCATCGGCTTTATTGTGGGCCGCTCGGCGTATGGCGTGGTGCTGGACCTGGCCCGCACCCGTGTGGCGGTGGGCGACGAAGCCGTGGGAAGTATCGCGGTCTCCAACGTCTCGGCACGCCCGTTGCTGCCTGCAGCGCTGGAATTGCCCGTAGGCGCCAATACGGCCGTGTTCCACCTGCCCCGCATGAAGCCCGCACAGGTGCACGAGGACCTGTTCACCATCCCGACGGCCCGCCGTGCCGTCATCGTGGTAGGCCCGGTACGCTCCGTGCGCGCCGACCCGCTCCACCTGCTGCGCCGACGGGTGCTTTGGACCGAACCCGTGGACCTCTTCGTGCATCCGAGGACAGTGGCGCTTGGCGGTTCGGCTGCAGGGTTCATCCGTGACCTCGAGGGCATGCCCACCACTGAACTTTCCAGTGCCGATGTTTCGTTCCACGCGCTTCGCGATTACGTGCCCGGCGATGACCGGAGGCACATCCACTGGAAGACCACGGCCCGTACCAACAAGCTCATGGTCCGCCAGTTCGAGGAAACGCGCCGCGCCCACTTGGCCATTTCGCTGTCCATCAATACGGATGAGTACGAGACCGAGGCAGAATTCGAGATGGCGATCTCGGTGGCCGGCTCCATTGGCCGACAGGCGATCAGTGAACAGCGTGACTTGGATGTCCTGACCCAAAAGGGTCCGCTCCGCTGTGAAACCGGCCGCAACCTGCTGGACGACATGACCCGGATAGTCGGGACACCCATGCGCAAGACCGCCGTCGACCTTGCGCGGACCCTCGCCGATACCGTCCCGAATGCCTCCGTGGTGTTCTTCGTGGTGGGCAGCCACGTCACCGCTACGCAGCTGCGTTCGGCCGCGGCCTCGGTCCCGCCCGGGGTCCGCAGCCTGGCCGTCCGCGTCCAACCCGGCGCCGCGCCGTCGAGGGCCAACATCGCGGACCTGACGGTCCTCACTGTCGGCGACCTCGACGATCTCGCCATCGTCCTGCGAAAGGCGGCAGCATGAGCACCGCGCCCAACGTCCGCGTCCGCCCGCGTGCGGAGAAGTCCGCGAAGGCCAATGCCCGCAAACGCGCTGCTGGTGCATCCATGTTCGCTGACGACCGCCCTTTGTGGCATTTCCTTGTCGACTGCGGCGCCCTGGTGGTGCTGCTGTTGCTGGGCGTCCTCGGCTTCACGCTGAGCTTCGGCGGCGACGCACACTTCCTGGTTGCAGGACTCGGAGGGGTGGTCCTCGGGCTCGGCATCGCCGTCCTCAATGCCCACCTGCGCCTTGGTTTGCTGATCACGGCGGCGGCGACCTTTGGTGCCTACATGCTGTTCGGCTCTGCGCTGGCGGTTCCGGATTCTGCGGTGCTGGGCTTCCTGCCGTCCTTGGATTCCCTGCGCACGCTGCTGCTGGGCATTGTTTTTTCGTGGAAGGACATGCTCACTGTCGGCGTTCCCGTGGGCACCGCCAACGGAACGCTGATTGTGCCGTTCCTGAGCGCGCTGCTCATGGCCTTGGCCGCCGGGCTTCTGACCTGGCGGTTGAAGAGCCCTTATTGGCCCTTGCTGCCCGTGTTGGTCCTCTTTGTCACCGGCATCGCCTTCAGCACCAGTTCAGGATTCCTGAACGTTGAGCGCGGCGTTTCCCTGACCATCATTTCGATAGTCTGGGCGACGTTCCGCCGCGAGGTGCTCCGCCAGAGCAGCACCAGGACCGTCTCGGCCAACAGGCCCGATTCCGACGCCGGTACGGCCCGCCGCGGCCAGCTGCGCCGCCTCGGGACTGCTGCAGCGGTCATCGCCGTCGCCGTGGGCCTGACAGCGATTGCTTCGCCCCTGGTAACGGCCGGCGATGACAGGAAAGTGTTGCGCAACACCATCGTCCCGCCGTTCGATCCCAGGGATTACATCACTCCGTTGGCGAGCTTCCGCAACTTCGTCAAGGACGAAAAGGACACCACCCTGTTCACCGTCAAGGGCCTGCCAAAGGATGCCCGCGTGCGGTTGGCGGCCTTGGACGCGTTCAACGGCTTGAACTACACCATGGACCCGAACAGCTCCGGCAACTTCAGCAAAGTAGGCGACGCCAAGTCGCTGAATACGCTGGCCGATTCCGGGAGCCCGGTGCAAGGCACCAACTACACACTGGACATCACGGTTGAGGATTACCAGGGCTACTTCGTCCCGGGCGGACGCCACACCACCGGAATGAGCTTCGCCGACACAACCGGGGCAGCCTCGGGGCTCTACTTCAATGCGGGCACCGACACCGCAGTGACCACCAGGGGCCTGGGCAAGGGCGAGAACTACACGGTCCAAGTGTCCGATCCCGGGACGTTGGAACACGGACAGCTCACCCAGTACGACTTCGCGAAGCTTACGCTGCCCGAGGCCCAGGAGGTACCTCCGATCGTCGCCTCGCAGGCCAACGAATTGTCAGCGGATGCACCCACCGCGATCGACCGTGTCCGGCAGATCGAGGCGCACTTCCAAAAGAGCGGTGCGTTCAGTAACGGCCTGGTAGCTGAGGGACAGCTTCCCAGCCTTCCCGGCCACAGCGCGGCACGTGTCCGCAACATGCTCTCGGCCAAGCAGATGCTGGGCGACGACGAGCAGTACGCGGTGTCCATGTCCCTCATGCTCCGCCACTTGGGTATTCCCTCACGCGTTGTGATGGGCTTCTACCCGGATCCCAAGAGCCCGGAAAACGGCGCCGGCGACGTGAAGATTACGGGCAAGGACGTGCACGCCTGGGTGGAGGTGGCTTTTGACCGGGTCGGTTGGGTTTCCTTCGATCCCACTCCGCCCAAGGACAACGTGCCGATCCCGCCGGACCCGCAAAACAAGTCCAAGCCCAAGCCCCAGGTACTCCAGCCGCCACCCCCGCCGCAGGAGCCCGCGGACCTGCCGCCGGACTCCACCCCGGATGCCCTGGACGCGGATGAGAAGAAGAACAACCCGTGGCTCTTCTGGGGACCACTTCTTGCCGCCATCGGCGTGGCACTGATTCCGTTGGCGATTCTTGCCGTGCCGTTGCTGCTGATTCTGCTCCTGAAATCACGACGCCGGAAGGCTCGTTTCCGTGACGGCCACCCCGCCCAGCGGGTCGGCGCCGGATGGAGCGAGGTATTGAGCCTTGTCACCGACATGGGTGCCTCAATCGACACCAAGTCCACCCGCCGCGAGTCGGCCTCGGTGATCGCTGAAGCGTTCCCCACTGCCGGGAACACCACAACCATGCTTGCCCACCGTGCTGACGCTGCGGTGTTCGGGGCAGGGCAACCGAGTGAGTCGGAGGTCAAGGAGTACTGGGAAATCGTGGACACATCGCTGACCGACATCACCGGAAGCGTGGGCTTCTGGAAGCGGCAGCAGGCACGGTTCTCGCCGCGGTCGTTGCTGGCGGACGGCCGGGCGGCCCTGCGTCGTCGACAACAAGGTCCAGCCCGGAACCAAACTCCGGGTGAGCCAGGGGCGCGGCGTCTGAAGTTGCCCTTCACGAAGGACAGCACCGATGAGCAGTGACACGGAACTTTGCCCGGCCTGCCGGCATGCTGTCCGCCCCGGGGCTGCCTTCTGCAACCAGTGCGGATCGCCGCTGAACAACCGTGGAGCCCGCAAGGAGGGCAACATCAACCATGCCCAGAGGGCCGCGTTGGAGTCCGCCAACCGGCAGGGCCTGGCCGATCCCGGTAGTATCTCCGTAGTGTCGGCGCCAGCGTCGCCGGCGCATCCGGGGACAAGCACCGCTCCGGACAGGACACCTGGGCCAGGGGGAGGGACCACTATGACCACCAAGCTCCACCTCGTTCCCGCTTCTGCGGGGAAAAGGCTGGGCGCGGCAGTGTTGGACTGGTTGGGACCCGTGGCCGTCCTTGCCACGACGTTTGCCATCGGCATCGCGGGCATCACCCAGACGCGCCGGAACGGCTTCATCGTCTACGACACCGGTCTGCTGGTTCTCCTCGGCAGTATTGGCCTGGCTGTGACGGTGGTTTACATTTTCGTGCTGCTGGGCCTCGAGGCGAAGTCGGGAAACACCATCGGCAACCAGCTCATGGGCATCCGCAGTGCTGACGCCGACGGCTATGCTCCCGGCGCCGGCGCCGTCTTTGTCCGGGGCATCCTGACCGGTGCGGTCCTGATCGTGGGTTTCCTGGCCGCTGTGATCCTGTCGGCCCTGGGCCTCCTGGGACTTGTTGTATGGATCGCGTTGCCGCTGATGGTGCTCGGGGTGGTCTGGGCCATCCTGGTGGTGGTCTCCAACGCCTGGGACTCCGAGGGCAAGCTACGCGGCTGGCACGACAAGGCAGCCAAGTCCTTGGTGTTCGACGTCAACGCGGGCCGCAATCCGGTAACGACCGGAGGTCTCCAAGGTCCATACAGTTTCGCGCCCATGGACCTGCCGCCGGTACAACCGGTGGTCTCCCCGGTGCCGTCGGGACGGGCGTCCGGCGCGGCGCCGCTCGCGCCGACGCAGACAGCGCCCGCACAGGTGAATCCTGCTCAGACGACTCCCGCCCAGGTGACGTCCCCACATCAGGCGGCATCGGCGTCGTCCGCGCCGGCAGTGCAGCCCTCACATGACCCCAACCAATGGCGGCCGCCGACGCCTCGCCAAGCGCCTGTGACGCCCCAAATTCCTGTCCCGCCCCAAGTTCCGGCCGCGCAGCAGGTTCCGGTGGCGCCACAGTTGAACACGGTTCCCGCGCCCGGCATGGCTGCCCATCCTGACGACGACGTCGAACGCACCCAGATGCGTGCTGGTGCGGCCCGTGCACAGGCAGTCCTGAGGATCCGGGTCGACGACGGCCAGGACATACAGCTGGGCGGAAGCGTCCTTCTCGGACGGAACCCCGCTGCGCAGCCCGGAGAAGTCGTCGAGCAGCTCCTGCCGGTGTCAGATCCAGGCAGGTCCATCTCCAAAACCCATCTGCACCTGCGGGTGGATGGGGATGGCGTGTGGGTCACTGACCGCAACTCCACCAACGGCAGTGCAGTCACCACCCCTGACGGCTTGCAAACCAGGCTGACCCCGGGCGAGGCATCCTTCGTCCGGCCAGGTTCCACAGTTCATTTCGGGGACCGTTCCTTCCACCTAGGACAAGCATGAATTCACAGCCGGCCACCAACGCCAACGCCGACGCCGTCCCAACCGCGGGCGGGTCCTCGTTCCGCCTTAGCTACGGCTACGGAACGGACCGGGGACTGCGTCGGGAGCTGAACGAGGATTCGTTCATTGCTGCCGACCCGGTGTTTGCCGTCGCTGACGGCATGGGTGGCCACGAGGCAGGCGAGATCGCCAGCGGCATGTGTGTGCGCACTTTGGGCAGCGCTCCCGAGCTGGCCTCAGGGCTGCGTACCGCTTCCGCCGCGGACCTGCAGGCGTGCCTGCTGAAGGCGGACGCCGCCATCCGGGACGCAACCGGTGCCCGTGCCGGGACCACGCTCTCCGGCGTGGTCGTGGTGGAACAGATGGGTTTGCCCTACTGGCTGGTGATGAACATCGGCGATTCCCGCACGTACCGGCTGAGCCAAGGTGAGTTCGCCCAGATCAGCGTGGACCACTCCGAAGTCCAGGAGCTTGTCGATTCCGGGGACATCACCTCGGAGCAGGCTGCCGTCCATCCTCGTCGTCACGTTGTCACGCGTGCCTTGGGCACCGGGGATGAGACCGAAGCGGACTTCTGGCTCCTTCCCATCCAGGAGGGCGACCGGATCATGGTCTGCTCGGATGGTCTCAACGGTGAACTGGGCGATGAGCACATGTTCCGCATCCTCAGCACCGTGGCCCACCCGCAGGACGCCGTGGACGCACTCATCCAGGCAGCGCTGCGAAGCGGCGGACGCGACAACGTCACCGTGATTGTGGTTGACGCCAAAAACGTACTGAACGACGCCGGTATCGCCATTACGGCGCCCCGCCCGGAAGTCGGGACAGACGTTGAGGAGGATACGCTTCCCAAGGCCTGGGTCAACGGCACCGACCACGAGGAAGACGCCGATGGCAAGCAGTAGTCTCCTCTCCCACACGCGGTACCGGCACGGCGAGTGGTTCGGCGTTGTCCGCAACGGAACAGCTGTTCTCCTTGGCCCGGACACACCCCATGCCTTGATTGACACTGTGTGGGAGTTGCTGGCCACATCGCCAGAAGCCCACGAAGTCCTGCATGAGGTCACCGAGGCTTTTGGAGTCTCGCTCAGCAGGATCCCGCCGTTTGGAATTATCGATTCGAAGGACGCGCTCCGGGTCTTTCTCCGGGGTGACCTCGAATTGGTGGTGCAGTTGGCCGGCCACCAGGAACACCTGACCGGCCGTGACGTCACCACCTGGACTGAACGCCGCATCGCAGGAGCTACCTTCCTGAGCGTCCACATCGGCGCAGAGGCAGCTGAAGGGGGCCGCCCACGTTTGGATACCCTCCCGGTGAAGGACGGCGTGGTGTTGTTGGCTTCCTTGGAGGCCGGAGGACGGGGTACTGCCGTGGAAGAGCCTGCGACGGCGGAACCGGCCTCGGAGCCTGCAGCTGCGGAGCCTGCAGCTGCGGAGCCTGCCGTGCAGGCACCGGCGGCCTCTGTCTCGGACGAAACGATGATCGGATATCACGACGCCGATCTCGGCCTGACGATTGCCCCCGGACAAGCGCCGGTCATTGAGGGGATCCAGGCCAGTGCGTCCGCTCCTGACGACGAATCCGCGTCCGCGGAACCGGACGCGCCAGGCGACGCCCCGGAAGAACCCGGGGAGTCCGTTTCCGAGGACAGCGGAACCGGTGAAGCTGTCGAATCCGCTGCCGGGGAGCCTGCTCCAGCTGAAATGGCAGGGGACCTGGCGGCGAATGATCACGAGGTTCCGGTCCACACCAGCACCACCGATCCTTTGAGCCCCTCGCTGGAAAACACCACGAACTACGACCATCTGTGGGACAAGACGGTGATGCGCAACATCGAGGACGCTGCAGTCCGCCTTGACAACGATTCCGATGACCACGATGCGCCCGCCACCTACGCCGCTGCCCCACAACCGGCGTCGGCTCCACAACCGCCGTCGGCTCCACAACCGCCGTCGGAAACAGAACAAGCCGCCCCTGAACCGTTGACGCTTGCGCCTGCGCCGACGCCGGAAGCCGGTCAGTCCGTTCCTCCGGCCACATCCGGCGGCCTGATCGATTCGGTGCCCTGGCTCCGCAGCACGCCATCCACGCCGCCGGTGCCCCAACCGGCACCGCAGGTTCCGGCTGCCTGGACGCCTGCACCGGCACAGCCGCCCGCGGGTGCTGCGGTGGACGAGGACTCCGACCATGATGGCCAAACCATCATGAAAAGCAGCCTCCCCGCCGCCAATGACGCCCAGCCCGCCGGGGCAGCTGCGGAGACTCCGGCCGTGAGCGGCCCGAGCGTCCTGGCCAGGGTCTGTTCACAGGGGCACGCCAACCCGCCGACATATCCGCTGTGCTCGGTGTGCGGAGTTCCGATCAGCGGGGATGCCATTAATGTTCCGCGCCCACGACTTGGCCGGATGCGGCTTTCCACCGGGGAACTCATCGACCTGGACCAGTCGCTCATCATAGGCCGCCAGCCCTCGGTTTCCCGTGTCCAAGGTGGCACCATGCCCCGTCTGGTCCAGGTGGAGAGCCCGGGCGGAGATATCTCCCGCTCCCACGTGGAGGTCAGGCTGGAAGGTTGGCACGTGATGCTGTGCGATCTGAAGGCGACCAATGGCACGGTGCTCATCCGCGAAGGCCAAGCACCCCGCCGGCTTGCCCAGAATGAGATGGCAATCCTGCTGGACGGCGACATAGCCGAACTGGGCGACGACATTTCATTGCGTTTTGAGGAGATTCTTTGAGTTCCAAGAGGCCCCCCGCGCCGCCTCCACCCATCCCGGGTTTCAAATACATCAGCCTGCTTGGCTCGGGTGGCTTTTCCGACGTCTACCTTTACGAACAAGACCGGCCGCGCCGGAAAGTAGCCGTCAAGGTGCTGTTGTCCGATCTCAAGACCGAAGGGGCGCGCCGCCGCTTCGAGTCCGAGGCCAACCTCATGGCGCAGCTGTCCTCGCACCCATACATCGTGACGATCTTCGAAGCGGAGATCACCGAGACCGGACACTCGTACCTGGCCATGGAGTATTGCTCCCGGCCCAGCCTCGACGTCCGGTACCGGCGTCAACGCTTCAGTGTCGACGAGGTCCTTGCCGTCGGCATCCAGGTGGCGTCCGCCGTCGAGACCGCCCACCGCGCCGGAATCGTCCACCGGGACATCAAGCCCGCCAACATCCTGGTCACCGACTACAACCGTCCGGCATTGACGGACTTCGGTATTTCCGGCACCATCGGCGCCGATTCCGAGGACGACGCCGGGATGTCCATTCCGTGGTCGCCGCCCGAGCAGTTCCGCGGTGGCGCAGTGGATGGTGTACCTGTTGATGTCTGGGCATTGGGCGCCACGCTATACACGTTGCTGGCGGGCCGCTCACCTTTCGTGCTTCCCGGACAGGACAATTCGCAGCGGGAACTGATCTCCCGCATCACCAACGCGCCTCTTCCCAGGCTTGGCAGGGCCGACGTTCCCGAATCGCTGGAGCTTGTGCTGGCTACGGCCATGGCCAAGTCTCCGGGGTCCCGCTACTCCTCGGCGCACGCCTTTGCCTTGGCATTGCAGCGCATCCAGACCGAGCTGAACCTGTCGGTGACCCCCTTCGAAGTGCTCGAGGAACCGGGGCACGGGGACGAGCAGCACCCTGATGACAACGTCGAGGAAACCCGGGTCCGGAGCATAGCGTCGATCGATCCGGACGCATCCGGTACGGCCACAACCGGCTCGGCCCCTACCTTCCCGGCGCGGACTTTCCCTTCCACTGTTCCGGCCAACACGTCGCAGGCTGCCAACGCGTCGCAAACCACCCAAAGGCCCGCGGGCTGGCAAGCCCCCGCGCAGCAGACACCCCCACAACAAGCGGTCCCGCAATTCCCTGCCCAGCAGGCGGCGGGGCCCGACGCAGACCCCGGTGAATCCACGGTTCTTCGCGGCTGGCAGCCATCGGGCCGGCAAGCGAACGTTGACGATACCGTCAGCCGCTCCGCGTCGAGGGCAGCATCCGAAACAGGGGAAGAGGCGCCGGTTGTTGACCACAGCAAGCGCAATCTGTGGCTCGCAGTGACTGGCGCCGCGGTGTTGGTGGTCGCGATCGTCGTCGGGGTGGTCCTGGGCGCCAACGCGCAGCCGAAGGTCGCACCGACTGAGGCAGCGACCGTGAAGCCGGCGGATCCCCTCGGCGACGGTGGGGTGCCGGAGGTGGAGGGCCTGACCGGCACGCGGGACCCTGCCAAGCCGGACTTCGCCGACTTCCGCTGGACCAACCCCCAGCCCAAGCCAGGTGACACCTACAAGTGGCGGTACCGGACAGCCCTCATCCCCGAAGGCGACTACGAGTCCGTCAAGGAGCCGCACGCACGGGCCGTGATCGCCGGGGACGAGAAGCTCTGCATCCAGGTCATCATTGTCCGCGCCGACGGAACAGCCTCGCCAGGGGAGAAAGGCTCCGTCGCCTGTGTGGAGTAACTCCCGGCAAACGCAACAGACACACCGCCCACTGAGGAGGCACAGATCATGGGGGATCTAGCAATAGATTTCTGTGGGGAATGGTACGAACCATCCGACGAAGACATCTTTGACATCGGCCGTGAAGGCGATCTCGAAGTTGACGACAACCCGTACCTGCACCGCCGCTTCCTGCAGATTGCCCGTTACGACGGCATCTGGTGGTTGAGCAACGTTGGCAGCATGCTCTCCGCCACGATCGCGGACGGCTCGGGGGGCATGCAGGCGTGGCTTGCACCGGGCGCCAGGATCCCGTTGGTGTTCAGCCACACCAACGTCATCTTCACAGCCGGCCCCACCACCTATGAGTTCGCGGTGCACCTGAAGACACCGTCTTTCCGGCACGAGGCCCGGGACGAGGACCAAGCCGGGGACACCACCATCGGCCCGGTGGTTTTCACGGACTCGCAAAAAGCGCTCATCGTTGCCCTGGCCGAACCCATGCTGCGCCGGGAGGGCACCGGATTCAGTGCCATTCCGTCCTCCGCGGAAGCGGCAAAGCGTCTTGGCTGGGCCCTCACGCGATTCAACCGCAAGCTCGATAACGTGTGCGACAAATTGGACCGCGTGGGCGTTGTGGGCCTGCGCGGCGGAGCCGGAAAACTTGCCACCAACCGCCGGGCCCGCCTGGTGGAGCACGCTGTGACGTCCCACTTGGTGACGCCGGCAGACCTGCATCTTCTTGAGAAAATGAGTGGAGTCGACGAAGGATGAAGTTCCGCCTGACATTGCGGCGTGACCCTGCGGAAGCC
This sequence comes from Paenarthrobacter sp. NPDC057355, assembly GCF_042667405.1. NCBI lineage: Bacteria > Bacillati > Actinomycetota > Actinomycetes > Micrococcales > Micrococcaceae > Paenarthrobacter > Paenarthrobacter sp. NPDC057355. The sequence continues at coordinate 41,514 of NZ_JBHVAL010000012.1, forward strand.
AAGGACCTCGCCGTCACGGTGGATGGCCGCGCCACCGTGGCCGATATTGCCACCGAACTGTGGGCCGCCGACCCCGCACGCAAGGGGACCGAACCGCCGTCGAGCCTGTCCATCAGCGTGGACGAAGCGTTCGTTGGCGGGGGCCTGTCCGGCCACGTCCTCAGGCCCACGGACAACCTGCTGGAGTCGGGTCTTCGTCCCGGCTCGAAGGTTTCGCTGGCCCACGTCAGCGAGGAATTCGCCTCCACTGGCCACGGGACCAACAGGGGACCTGCGGCGGCGACGTTGCGCGTGATGTCAGGGCCCGACGTCGGCCGTGAATTTTCGCTGCCGTTCGGCACCAGCTACATCGGCCGGGACCGGGACGCGGATATCCGTCTCTCGGATCCGCTGACCTCCAAGCGCCACGCCCGCATCACTGTGGGGGAGACCGTGGAAATCGTGGACACGAACTCCGCCAATGGACTCCTCATGGACGGGCTTCCGGTCACTCGGGCAACGCTGGCGTCCTCTGACACCGTGACGCTTGGCGATACCACAGTGGGAGTCGTCTCCCTTTCCCGCAACCACGGCGGCGGCCCGTCCTCTCCGCTGGTTGACTTCAACCGTTCGCCGCGCGTCCTGCCACGGTTCGAATCACCCAAGCGGGTCCCGCCGGCCGGCCCCAAACGGCCTGAACACCAACCGTTCCCGTACATCATGCTGGTGGCGCCGCTGCTGATGGGTGGTGTGCTCTTCGCGGTGACGCAGAACCTGCTGTCAGTGCTGTTCATGGCCATGATGCCGTTATTCATTGTGGGTCACTACGTGGACCACAAAATGCAAAGCAAGCGGCAGGTGAAGGAAGGCCACAAGCAGTTCAAGGCCTCCATGCTGGCCTTCCGGGAGGACATCGACAGGCAGCAGAACATCGAGCGTGCCGTCCGGCTGCAGGAAGCACCTTCGGTGAGCGACACCGTGGACGCGATCTACAAACTGGGCCCATTGTTGTGGACCAACCGTCCCGAACACCAGCACTTCCTGGGTGTCCGCTTCGGCTTGGGCTCCGCGCCCTCGCGCATCCCGTTCGATGAACCTGCGGCCAACGAAACGGAACCGCAGTACATGCGCGAAATCCAGGAATGCCTGCAGCAGGTCCGCGTGATCGACGGCGTGCCCATCGTGTCGCAGCTGCGCACCTCCGGTTCCTTCGGGGTCGCCGGCGACCGCAGCGTGGTCGATGACGTGGCCCGCGGCATGGTGCTCCAGCTGGTGGCCCTCCATTCGCCCGCGGAGGTGGTCCTGACCGCCCTCACGTCGCCGCGTTCGCGTGAGCGCTGGGATTGGTTGCAGTGGCTTCCGCATGTCGGTTCGGGCCACAGCCCCCTCTCTGGCGACCATCTCGCCGCCGGCCCGGGGGCGGGTGCTGCCTTGTTGTCCCGCCTGGAGAATCTCGTGGAAGAGCGCGAAGCCTTGTCCAAGGAGCCCGGCCCGCAGCCGCGTCCGGCACTCAAGGACGAAAGTGAAGAGATTCCCGCCCCGATGGTTCCGGCCGTGCTGGTGATCGTGGAAGACGACGCTCCCGTTGACCGGGGTCGTCTCACGAGGCTGGTCGAACGTGGGCCCGATTACGGCGTTCACGTGATGTGGGTGGCGGCGAACGTGCAGTCACTGCCTGCCGCCTGCCGCGACTTCCTTTCTGTCGACGGCGACCACGGCACCACCACCGGCCAGGTCCGCTTGGGCCGCCACACCTACCCGGTAAGCTGCGAAAGCCTCGACGCCGATCTTGCCACCCAGCTTGCACGCATGATGTCGCCACTTGTCGACGTCGGAAACCCGCTCGAGGACGACTCCGACCTCCCGCGCGCCGTCTCCTACGCCACCCTGATCGGCAAGGAATTGATGGACAACCCGCAAGCTGTGGCTGAGCGGTGGCAGGAAAACAACTCCGTGCATGCCACGGCCGTTCCCAACCGCAAGGACAACGGCAGCCTCCGTGCCCTGGTGGGTTCCAAAGGTGTGGAGCCGTTCTACCTTGACCTTAAGAACGAGGGGCCGCATGCACTGGTGGGTGGAACCACCGGCGCCGGTAAGTCCGAGTTCCTGCAGTCCTGGGTGATGGGCATGGCTGCCGCGTACAGTCCGGACCGTGTGAGTTTCCTTTTTGTGGACTACAAGGGCGGCGCGGCCTTCGCGGACTGCCTGCATCTGCCGCACACCGTGGGTCTGGTCACGGACTTGTCTCCGCACCTTGTCCGCAGGGCGTTGACCTCGTTGCGGGCCGAACTGCACTACCGCGAACGGCTCCTGAACCGGAAGAAAGCCAAGGACCTCCTGGCGCTCCAGCGCGAAGCCGATCCCGAGGCCCCGCCGTACCTGATCATCATCGTGGACGAATTCGCGGCCCTCGCAACAGAAGTTCCCGAGTTCGTCGACGGTGTTGTGGACGTCGCAGCCCGCGGCCGTTCCCTGGGTCTGCACCTCATCCTGGCTACGCAGCGGCCGGCCGGTGTCATCAAGGACAACCTGCGGGCCAACACCAACCTCCGTGTCGCCCTGCGCATGGCCGATGAAGTGGACGCCGTGGACATTCTTGGCGTCCCCACCGCAGCGTACTTCGATCCGTCCATTCCAGGCCGTGGAGCGGCCAAGACGGGCCCTGGCCGTATCCAGGGCTTCCAGACCGGATACGCCGGTGGCTGGACCACTGACAAGCCCCAGCGTCCCCGTATCGACATCGTGGAGATGGCTTTCGGCTCAGGAGCGGTGTGGGAACCGCCGCTGCAGGCACAGGTTGAAGAAGAACCCGCAGGACCCAATGACATTGCCCGGATGACGGCGAACATCATCCGCGCAGCCGACGTCCTGTCCATTGCGCCGCCGCGGAAACCGTGGCTGAACGAACTCGCCGTGACCTACGATTTCTCCAAGCTCCCCAACCCCCGCACTGACGAGCGGCTGCTGTTGGGTGTCGCCGACGATCCTGCCCACCAGGACCAGCCCACCGTGTTCTACGAACCGGATAAGGACGGCAACATGGCCGTCTACGGTACAGGTGGATCCGGCAAGTCGGCGGCATTGCGGGGTATCGCCATCGCTGCGGCCGTGACTCCCCGCGGTGGTCCGGTGCACGTGTACGGCATCGACTGTGGTTCGTCAGGCCTGAAGATGCTGGACGGGCTTCCGCACGTTGGCGAAATCATCAACGGAGACGACGTCGAGCGTGTGGGCCGGCTGCTGCGCTGGCTCAAGGAAGTGGCTGACGACAGGGCAGCGCGATTCGCCGAAGTCAGGGCCTCCACCATTGTCGAATACCGGCAACTGGCCAACCGTCCGGACGAGAAGCGCATCTTCATCCTGGTGGACGGCATGTCCGCTTTCCGTGAAGGCTACGAGTACAGCAACCTGTCCGCGCTGTGGGACATCTTCCTGACTCTCGCTACGGATGGCCGTCCGCTGGGCATCCACCTCGTCGTGAGCGGTGACCGTACCAACTCCGTGCCGGCGTCGCTCCTTGCCTCCATCCAGAAGCGGTTGGTCCTGCGCCTCAGCTCCGAGGACGACTACATGACCCTGGACGTCCCCAAGGATGTCCTGAACGCTGCTTCGCCACCCGGGCGTGGTCTGCTGGACGGGCTGGAAGTCCAACTCGCCGTCCTCGGCGGGAACTCCAACCTGGCCCTCCAAGCACGCGAAGTGGCCAAGCTCAGCCAGGCCATGGTCCGCCAGGGCCTTGAGCAGGCCCCGCAGATCCAGCGCTTGCCCGAACTCGTGGACCTGGACATCTTGCCCACCGGTTCTCCCGACAACCCCGTGATTGGTGTCGACGACGAATCGCTGGGTTCTGCGGCCATCGCCGCCAAGGGTTCGCTTCTGCTGGCAGGGCCTCCGGGCTCCGGCCGGACGGTTGCGCTCGTCACCCTGGCGTACGCCTTGCGGCGTTCGAACCCACGCACCGACCTGATCTACATAGGTTCCCGCCGCTCGGCCGTGGCCTCCTTGAACATCTGGAGCCGATCGCTGGTGGGCCCCGATGAGGTCTCCGATGTCATTGACGACCTCATCGACAAGGCCTCCGATAACCCGGGCAGCATGGCGATCTTCATCGAAGGCCTGACCGAGTTCACGGACACCCTCGCGGAGTCGGGAGTGGGCCGCTTGGTGACCGCTGCCATCAAGGCAGACCAATGGGTGGTGGGCGAGTCCGAAACGTCCACCTGGTCCCAGGCATGGTCCTTGGCGCAGCCCTTCAAATCGGGGCGTCGGGGACTGCTGCTCAACCCCGGGGACGTGGAGGGCGACACCCTGCTCAACACCTCGCTGGGCCGCATCAGCAAGGACTTCATTCCCGGCCGTGGATACATCGTGGGCCGGGGCAAGGTCCGCAAACTGCAGATCGCCATGCCACCGGAAAACCGGAGCTAGGAGGCTGGTGGGCCAGAATGTCTGACGGTTGCGGCAAGATAGAGCTGTGAGCACACCAGAGAATCCGGATCCGGTCGAAACCACAACCCAGGAGGCGGCTGCGGCCATCGTCGCAGAAGAAGGGACCCCGCCGTCGGGGTCCCTCAGGGAAGAGTACGAGGAACTGGCGGACCTCGTCCGCAAGTACCGGTATGCCTATTACCAGGAAGACTCGCCCACAGTTTCCGACGCCGAGTTCGATGAACTCTACCGCCGCTTGGAAGAACTGGAAGCCCTCCACCCGGAGCTGGTTACCAATGACTCGCCCACGCAGGAAGTAGGTGGCGAAGTCTCCTCGGCCTTCGCCGCAGTGGAACACCTGCAGCGGATGTACAGCCTGGACGATGTTTTCTCGTTGGAGGAGCTCGAGGCCTGGGTCCGCAAGGCTGAAGCGTCGGTTGCAAAGCTCGGAGATTCCGTCCCGCCCATCGAGTGGCTGACGGAATTGAAGATCGACGGACTTGCGGTGAACCTTCTGTACCGGGACGGCAAGCTTGTCCGGGCCGCCACGCGTGGCGATGGCACCACCGGTGAAGACATCACCCACAACGTGCTCACCATCAAGGAGATCCCGCGGGAACTGAGTGGTTCCGGCTACCCCTCCGAAGTCGAAATCCGCGGTGAGGTGTTCATCCCTTCCAAGGCCTTCGTCGAGTTCAATGAGACCCTGGTGGCCGCAGGCAAGGCTCCGCTGGCCAACCCCCGCAACGCTGCTGCGGGTTCGTTGCGCCAGAAGGACCCGGCTGAAACGGCAAAGCGACCCCTGAGCATGTACGTCCATGGCATCGGAGCCCGTGAGGGACTCGATGCCAAGAGCCAGTCCGGGACGTACAAGCTGCTGGAACAGTGGGGGCTCCCGGTCAGCCCGTACCTCAAGGTTTTGGAAACCTTCGAGGAAGTCCTTGACTTCATCGCCCACTATGGGGCGCACCGCCACGACCTTCAGCATGAAATCGACGGCATCGTGGTCAAGATCGATGACTTCGCCACCCAGCGCGCCCTGGGCTACACCTCACGCGTGCCCCGGTGGGCTGCTGCGTACAAGTACCCGCCGGAGGAAGTGCACACCAAACTCCTGGACATCGCCGTCAATGTCGGCCGGACGGGACGCGTGACGCCTTTCGGCTTGATGGAGCCGGTGAAGGTCGCGGGTTCAACAGTGGGCATGGCCACCCTGCACAACCAGGATGTCGTCAAAGCCAAGGGCGTGATGATCGGCGACATCGTGATCCTCCGCAAGGCAGGCGATGTTATTCCGGAAATCGTGGGCCCGGTTCTGGCGCTGCGGGACAAACAGGATCCTCCGGTGCGCGAATTCGTGATGCCTACCGAATGCCCCTCTTGTGGAACTCCGCTGGCCCCGGCCAAGGAAAGCGACGTGGACATCCGTTGCCCCAACGCCAAGTCCTGTCCCTCCCAGCTCCGTGAGCGTGTCTTCCACCTGGCCGGCCGCGGAGCTTTCGACATCGAGGCCCTGGGCTGGGAAGCGGCCATCGCGCTCACCCAGCCTGCCGAGCCGGAGATTCCGCCCCTCACCAGCGAGGCCCGGCTCTTCAGCCTGACGCGCGAGGACCTGCGGGATGTCCTGATCAGACGCGAAAAGCGGTCCAAGGGCGTGGGAACAGGCCAGTACGAGCTCGTGCCGTACTTCTACACCAAGGGAACGGCCAAATCGCCGTCCAAGCCCACGGCCACCACGGAAAAGCTCTTCGTGGAGCTGGAGAAGGCCAAGAAGCAGCCCCTGTGGCGGGTCCTGGTGGCGCTGTCCATCAGGCACGTGGGTCCCACGGCGTCACGGGCATTGGCGACGGCGTTCGGCACCATGGAAGCCATCCGCAACGCCACTGAGGAACAGATCGCACACGTCGACGGCGTGGGGCCAACCATCGCAGCTGCCCTCAAAGAGTGGTTCGCCGTGGATTGGCACAACGAGATCGTGGACAGCTGGGCTGCGGCCGGGGTGAGGATGGAGGACGAGCGTGACACCTCCGTGCCGCGCACCCTCGAGGGCCTCACGGTGGTCGTCACGGGAACCTTGCCCAACTTCAGCCGTGATGAAGCGAAGGAAGCCATCATCATCCGCGGCGGCAAGGCCTCCGGCTCCGTCTCCAAGAACACCAGCTACCTGGTGGCCGGTGAAAGCGCCGGCACCAAGCTGGACAAGGCCGAGCAACTGGGCGTTCCAGTGCTGGACGAGGACGGCTTCCGCGAGCTTTTGGCCAATGGGCCGGCAAAGCCCGGGGCAGACACTGAGGCCGATGCTGCTGCCGGAACCGGGGCCGCAGCGGAGGCAGAAGCCGAATGACGGAGGTCACTGAACTGCTTGCTGTCGCCAAACGTGCGGCGGCCGCAGGGGCCGCCGTGCTGGCCCAGCGATCCGTCAGCGGTACAGCGGGCGACGGCCTGCAGACCACCAACAAGGGCGAGGCCGGCGACTGGGTCACCGCTTTTGACGTAGCTGCGGAGAACGCGGTCCGTGAAGCGATCCTGGCCGAGCGGCCCGGCGACACCATCACGGGGGAGGAACATGGGACCACGCGGCCCGCAAGCCCCTCGGGGTACCGCTGGTCCATTGACCCGCTGGATGGCACCACCAACTTCATCCGGAACATCGTCTACTACGCCACCTCTGTCGCCGTGGCCGATTCCGACGGCGTATGGCTGGCTGGCGTCGTCCACGCACCAGCCCTGGGGCGTGTGTATTCGGCAGCCCGTGGCCACGGAGCCCACCTGGAAACGGCAGGTGAAACCACTGCGCTGGCGGGCCCGGTTCCCGGGCGGACCGGGCTGATCCTGGCTACGGGCTTCAGCTACGATCCCGGTACCAGGGCGGACCAGTCAGCGGGCCTGGCCCAACTCATGGATGGTTTCGCTGATGTGCGTCGGCTGGGTTCTGCGGCATTGGATCTTTGCCTGGTAGCTGATGGGACCTTTGACGCGTACGGTGAGCGCGGCTTGAACGAGCACGATTTCGCCGCGGGCGCCTTGATCGCAGAAGAGGCCGGCTGCTGGGTGCGAAGGCCCCGTTTGACCAGCCCCTTGGACGGCGGCCCGAGCACGGAGGATCGCCTCGCGGCCTGGATGTGTGCTGGAGCCTTGGAACTTTCCGGCAAGTTCCCCCTGTGACTGGCAGCCCGTGATCAGGACGCTGGCCATTGCCAATTACCGCTCCATCCGGGACCTTGCCATCGAGCTCCACGGCCTGGACGTGGTGACCGGAGCCAACGGCAGTGGAAAGTCGTCGCTGTACCGGGCGCTGCGTTTGCTGGCGGAGTGCGGGGGAGGGGATTCGGGCAATGTGGTGGGCGCCCTGGCCCGGGATGGCGGTTTGGCGTCGACGCTCTGGGCTGGACCTGAGAACATCAGCGATGCCATGCGTCGAGGTGAGGTGCCCGTCCAAGGCACCGTCCGCAAGGCGTCCGTGAACCTGAAGCTGGGCTACTCCGGGGACGACTTCGGCTATCTGGTGGACCTTGGCATGCCCGTTCCGGGAGGGACGGGGTTTGACCAGGAGACGGGCCGTCCACGTCCCTCTGCGTTCGCGCTCGACCCCGAAATCAAGCGGGAGCAGATCTTCTCAGGTCCGGTGGCCAGGCCTGGATCCTTGCTGGTGGACCGTAAGGGCGGTTTGGCCAAGCTCCGTGGCGCCGATGGTGAATGGACGGAGCTGTCACGGCGCCTGGATGCCTTCCAAAGCATGCTCACCGAAGTTTCGGACGAGGACCGCGCGCCGGAGGTGTTGCGGGTGCGGGACTCCGTGCGGTCCTGGCGCTTCTATGACCACTTCCGCACGGACCCGGATGCTCCCGCCCGTCAGGCGCAGATCGGGACCCGCACCCCTGTCCTGCACCACAGCGGCAGGGACTTGGCGGCCGCCCTCCAGACACTGCGTGAGGTGGGCTTCGAGAAAAAGCTGGATGCCGCCGTCGAACACGCCTTCCCGGGGAGCCGGCTGGACATTGCGGTGAACGACGGCAGGTTCAGTGTGGAGCTCAAACAGCCGGGCATGCTCAGGCCGATGAAAGCCGGAGAGCTCTCCGATGGAACTTTGCGGTTCCTTCTGCTCACTGCCGCGCTGCTGACTCCGCGGCCGCCGGAACTCATGGTGCTCAACGAACCCGAAACCAGCCTCCACGTTGACCTGATGCCGGCGCTGGCCGGACTGATCGTCCAGGCCAGCGCCTACAGCCAGCTGATCGTGGTGACACATTCCGAAGCCCTGCTGACGGCACTTCGGGAGACCGGATCTGCCCATGAGCACGAGCTCTATAAGGAACTGGGTGAAACCAAGGTCGAAGGCCTCGGAGCGCTCGAAGGGCCATCATGGAGCTGGCCCAAGCGCTGATCAACCCACCTGCGGGGTTGGCCTAGAAGGCAGAACCAATGGACGTCAGCTCCTGGGCGGCGCTTCCGGCATAGCGGTTGCCGGGCCGTTCCAGTCCGTAGTGTCCACGCAGCGTGGTGGCTGTGTACTCGGTGCGGAAGAGGCCGCGCTGCTGCAGGATCGGCACCACCTGGTCCACGAAGATCTCCAGGCCGGAGGGAAGAACGGGCGGCATGATGTTGAAGCCGTCAGCTGCCCCGGCCTGGAACCATTCCTGGATCGCGTCCGCCACTTGTTCCGGGGTGCCCGAGAACGTCCGGTGCCCACGGCCTCCACCCAGCCGCCCGATCAGCTGCCGGACGGTCAGCTGCTCACGGCGCGCCAGTTCAACGATCAGCGTGTAGCGGCTCTTGGCTCCCTCGATCTCGTCCTCGGAGGGCAGGTCCGCGGGAAGCTGCCGGTCCAGGGGCAGGTCCTCGGGTGCAAGCCGCAAGGTCCGGGCCAGCTGTTCGCGTGCGTACTCGGGCTTGATCAGTTCATCAAGCTCACGGTCCAGCCGAAGGGCTTCGGCCTCGGTCGAAGCGATGACAGGGACGATGCCGGGCAGGATCTTGATGCCTTCCGGGTCCCTGCCTGCGGCTGCCGTTCGTGCCTTCAAATCTGTGTAGAACTCCTGTGCGCCGGCCAGAGTCTGATGGGCTGTAAAGACAGCTTCGGCATACTGGGCCGCAAGGTTCTTTCCGTTCTCCGAGGACCCGGCCTGGACGATCAAGGGGTGGCCCTGGGGTGAGCGGGGAACGTTGAGGGGACCGCGGACCCGGAAGTGCTTTCCTTCGTGATCGATGACCCGGATCTTTGTGTCGTCCCCCCAAACGCCTTCGGCCTTGTCCGCCAGGATGGCGTCGTCCTCCCAGCTGTCCCAGAGCTTCTGGGCTACGTCGATGAACTCGGCGGCGCGTTCGTAGCGGACAGCGTGTGCCGGCTGGTCGTCCACGCCGAAGTTCCGCGCGGCGTCGGGTCCTGCGGTGGTCACGACGTTCCAGCCTGCACGTCCTCCGCTGACCCAGTCCACGGAAGCGAAGCGGCGTGCCAGGTTGAAGGGGTCGTTGTACGTTGTGGAGGCGGTGGCGATCAGTCCGATCCTCTGGGTAGCGGTGGCGATCGCCGTCAGCAGGACGGTGGGTTCGAGCTTTCCGGCCGGACGGCGTCCCACTTCGCCAAAGAGGACGGGGGAGTCGGCGAAGAAGATGGAGTCCAGCTTTCCCCTCTCCGCCGTTCGGGCAAGGTGCTGGTAGTGCTCGATCTTGGTGGAGGCAAAGGGATCACTTTCCGGAAGGCGCCACGAGGCTTCGTGGTGTCCGGTGCTCATGAGGAAGGCGTTGAGGTGCAGCTGGCGCTCTGGCGGGGTCATGGTTTCTCCTGGGTTCGGGACGGTTCGGCGCGGGTGTGTGGCAACTTAAGCACGTCGTCCAAGACCACCGCCAGCATCCCGACATGTGGCCGAAACAGCGCGAAACCGGGGTTCACCGGACGCAACGGGGCGGCATTCAACGCCACGGGAAGCAATAGAAAGCAGCCCACTGGGTCCCGCCGGAGGTACCTGACCGGGCCCACCGCCGTGGGCGTCTTGCGGGACTGGCCGCCGGCGCAGGTGATAGTTCCATCACGGAAAGGGGTATTTGGCGCACGTGGCACGCAAGCCGCGACTACCATTGGTAGGTGCTTTCGCCGATTACCGTCCGTCCCGCCCTGCCTGAAGACTACGACGCCGTTGCCCGCATTACGCAGGACTCCTACGTGACGGCGGGGTACTACGGCGACGCCGACCACCCGTACTTGCAGAAACTCCAGGATGTCGCCGGGCGCGCTGAGCATGCAGAAATCCTGGTGGCTGAGCGCAACGGCCAGGTGATCGGTTCTGTCACGGCAGCTCCGGCCGGCGGTGGTTTCTCCGACATCGGTCTTGAGGACGAGTTGGAATTGCGGACCCTGGTGGTAGATCCGGCAGTCCAGCGCTCAGGTGCGGGCCGCGCCTTGGTGCAGGCCGTCGTCGAGCAGGCGAAAGCCTTGGACGGCATCAACGCCGTATCGCTGACAACCGGGGCCACGTGGGAAAGTGCCAACGCGCTGTACAAGCGCACGGGCTTCGACCGCGCTCCGGAGCGTGACTGGTTCGTCCCCGGCACCGACATAAAACTGTTCGTTTACAGGCTCGAGCTCGGGCAGTCATAAAGTTTCCTTCGAAGCGCCGGTCACCGGACCGGGCGCAATGACAGGAAGGCGCAGCATGCGCAAGACATTCGGCACGGGATCGGTGTGGGAGCAGACCCTTGGCTACTCCCGTGCGGTCCAGGTGGACAACACCCTCTTCATTTCCGCAACGGCTGCTTCCGGACCCGACGGCATCGTTGGCGATGACTTCTACACGCAGACCAAGTACATCCTGGAAAAGCTCGGCGCTGTCCTGGAGGACGCCGGCTTCTCCTACGACGACGTTGTGCAGTCCAAGTTGTACCTGACGGACATCAGCAAGTGGGAAGACGCCGGCCGTGCGCACGGAGAGGTCTTCGGCGAGATCCGCCCGACACTTTCCCTGGTGCACGTGCTGCCGTTCCTGGATCCGCAGATGCTGGTGGAAATCGAGCTCGTGGCGCAGAAGTCCGCCTAACCCCTCACCCAACTGAGTAACAGTAACTGCTCCACTGACTCGTCATTGGAGCAGTTGCTGTCACCTACTTGGGTCAGCCCGGGACGCCGTAGCGGTGTTCCGGGCGGCCGGTGCTTCCGTAGCGCAGTTGGATCTCGACGGCGCCATCATCGGCCAGCGAGGACAGGTACCTTTGCGCTGTGGCGCGGGAGACGCCCACCCGCTCTGCCACTTCGGCCGCCGAGTACTGCTCGCCCGGGACCAGCGATTCCAGCACCGCGGCTTCGGTGGCGGAGCGCGGTTTGGCGGCGGGGGCCACGTCCCCGGGAATCAGGGAACGCTTGGCCCGCTCTATGGTGGTCTGGTCCACGGCGGTTTGCTGCCCGAGGATCCTCCGGTAGCGGGCATACGACCTGAGCTGCTGCGACAGGGACTCGGCGGTAAAGGGCTTGAGCAGGTAGCCCAACGCGCCCCTGCGCAGCGCAACCTTGATGGACTGGGCGTCGGAAGCGGCTGTGAGCATCACTGCATCCACATCCAATTGCCCCAGGAGATCCAGGCCGGACCCATCGGGAAGGTAGACATCCAGCAGCACCAGATCGGGGCGCAGGCTATGGATGGCCTGCAGGGCCTGGGACACGGATCCGGCCGGGGCCAACGCCATGAAGCCCGCCACCGAGTCCACATATGCTGCGTGGAGCCTTGCCACGTGGAAGTCATCATCCACGATCAGCACCCGCAAATCCTCAGCCATCGTTGTCCTCCGTCATCGTTGCGCCCTGGACGCTGCCGGGCCCATTGTCCATCACGCCGGGGATGCTGGCCATGAAGACTGCGCCCGGCCCTCCCATCGTGCCCGTTTCCAGGACGCGGACGTCACCGCCGCGTCGCCGCGCCAGCTGCCGCACCAGAGCCAGCCCCAATCCTTGTCCGGCACCCGGGCGCGACGTACGGTCCGCCGTCGTAAATCCTTCAGTGAAGACCTCTTCGGGGTCCAGTTCTCCCAGCCCGTCCCCGGAGTCCGCCACCACGATGTGGAGCGCACCGCCGTCGTGGCTTTGCTCGTCCAACAGCTCAATGTCCACCCAGCGTTCATCGCCGGAACCGGCGACGGCGGCACTCACCGCGTTGTCGATCAGGTTGCCCAGCACTGTGGTAACGTCCTGGGGATCGGCCACGTGTCCACGGACCAAGGTTTCTGGGCCGACACGCAGGGCCACGCCGCGTTCGGAGGCTTCAACTCCCTTGGCGCCGACGAAGGCCTGAAGGTACGGATCCTGCAGGAGTTCGGCTTGCTCCACGGGGAACTTCAGGGGCCCGGTGGCCGAGATCCTGGCCAGGTACTCCTTGGCGGAATCGTGCTGGCCGATGCTCATGAAGCCGGCGATGGTGTGGAGCTGGTTGGCGAATTCGTGGCGCTGGGCCCGGAGCGCAGTGGACATGGTTCCCACGGCATCCAGTTGCTGCGTCAGTTGCTGCAATTCGGTACGGTCGCGCAGCATGACCACCCAGCCGAGGTCTTCCTTGCGGTGCCAGGCTTTGCGTGCGCTGGCTACAAGGACTCGTCCGCCGGCCACGATTTCCACGGCTTCGGCGTCCTGCGCCGCTGGCTTGGTGAGCCATTTGAGTTGTTCAGGGACGCTCGCCGAGGCCCAGTCCTGGCCCGTAGCATCGGGCATGTCCAGAAGCCTGGCCGCGGCAGCGTTGAAGACGGAGATACGTCCGTCGGCGGCGATGCCGATCACGCCGTCGTCCACCCCCTGGAGCACCGCCACCTGGTCGTGGACCAGGGTGCTGATCTCTTCAGGCTCCAATCCCAGGGTGAGCCGCTGGAGTCGTCGTCGGAGCAAGAAGGAGGCAAGGACACCGGCCAGCAGGGCGCCGCCCGCGGTAAGGGCAATGGGTGCGATGTCCCGGACCAGGCTCTTCGTCAGCGACTCCACGGAGTACCCCACGCTGACTTCGCCCACGATCATTGTGGAGCCGGGGGAGTAGACGGGGACCTTGGCCCCGGCAGAGGGCCCCAGCGTCCCGGTATTGCGGGTGGTGATTTCCTCGCCCGCCAAAGCCACGGACGGATCGGTGCTGACCCTCTCGCCGAGCCGGGCCAGATCCGGATGGGCCAGTCGAAGACCGGTTTCGTCCGTGATGACAACGAAGAGTGCGCCGGTCCTGACCCTGGCCGCCTCCGCCGCGGCTTGAAGGGGGCCGACAGCGAGGACATCAGGCGGGGGTGTGCCCTCCTCTTTGCTGATGGCCTGCACATCGGCCCGGACATCCGGGTCGGCCGCTACTGTCCTTGCCAGGGTGAGGGCCTGGTTTTCGGCTTCGTCGCCAATGCGTTCATAGACCAGCCACGCGTGGACGGCCCCACTGAGCAGCACCACCAGCAGCACCACACCGAGCTGGAGGAGAAGGGTCTGGGTGGAGAAACGCATACTGACTCTGCTGTTACGGGGCACCGTCACTCCTTTCCTCCAGATCCATTGAAGCATTGAGCACAATGCGCAAAACGTTCGCAACGAGCAGTATTCCCAACAATTCCCACAAACCCGTGCCCGTGACGGACGCCACCCTATTGTCTGTAGTGCGCATCACACCGACGTGGCGCCATTCACAGTAGTAAGGAGCCGGCCGTGCTGGTTTTGCTTGGATTCGCAATGATTGCGGTATTCATGGTCCTGATCATGACCAAAAAGTTGACGCCCGTCCTGGCGCTGATCATTGTTCCCACCGTCTTTGGCCTCTTCGCCGGCGCAGGTCTTGGGATCGGCCCAATGGTCATGGACTCCATGAAGTCCATGACATCGACGGCGGCGCTCCTCATGTTTGCCATTATCTACTTCGGCCTCATGATCGACGTCGGACTCTTTGATCCGCTGGTGAAGTTCATCCTCCGCAAGCTGGGCAACGATCCCGCGAAGGTGGTCCTCGGCACCGCGATCCTGGCAGCTGCTGTCTCCCTCGACGGCGACGGCTCCACCACCTTCATCCTCACCACGGCCGCCATGCTCCCTGTGTACCTGCGCCTGAAGATGAGCCCTGTGGTCCTCACCTGCGTAGCCGGCCTGGCCAACGGCACCATGAACATCCTGCCGTGGGGCGGACCCACCGCCCGCGCCGCTACTGCCCTGAAGCTGGACGTCAACGACGTCTTCGTCCCGATGGTCCCCTCGCTCATTGTCGGCCTGATCGTTGTGCTGGTCTTCTCCTGGCTGCTCGGCCTGCAGGAACGCAACCGCCTCCGTACCGTAGCTCCCGAGATCTGGGGCGACGTCGCCGATCCTTCCGAGGCGTTCGACGGCGGCAACGGCCGCGGCGGCGCTGTTGCAGCCGGTTCCGGTGCCGGTGGATCAGGCAAGGGCGGTTCCCGCTTCGGGGCCGGCCCAAGTAAAACCGCAGGCAAGCCGGGCACCGGTGGAGGCGCCGGCGTCGTGGTCCTGGAACGCACAGAAGAACTGGTGGACGAACACGGCACCGCCATGGCCGACACCGCGCTGGACCCCAACCGCCCCACGCTGCGTCCCAAGCTGTTCTGGTTCAACCTGGCCCTCACCCTTGCCGTCATGGTGACGCTCGTTGCCAACATCATTCCGTTGCCGTTCGTCTTCATGGTCGGCTCGGCCATCGCGCTCCTGGTGAACTTCCCCAAGGTCAAGGACCAGGGTGCGCAGCTGATTGCGCATGCACCATCGATCGTTGCCGTGGTCAGCATGGTCATGGCCGCCGCCGTCCTCACCGGCGTGCTGAACGGTACGGGCATGGTCAAGGCGATGTCCGAATGGCTGGTCCAGATCATTCCCGCAGACATGGGCCCGTTCATGGCGGTCATCACCGGCCTGCTGAGCATCCCCATGACGTTCTTCATGAGCAACGATGCCTTCTACTTCGGAGTCCTGCCGGTCCTCAGCGAAACCGCAGCGCACTACGGCGTTGGAGCCGCAGATATGGCCCGCGCGTCCATCACCGGACAGCCGTTCCACCTGCAGAGCCCGCTGGTCCCGGCAATCCTCCTGCTGGTCTCACTGGCCAAGGTTGAACTGGGTGACCACCACAAGAAGGTTCTCTGGCGCACCGCGGTCATCTCGATCGTCATGCTGGCCGTCGGTGTCTTCACGGGAGCCATCGGCATCGGCTGACAGCCATCAGCCACCGCCGCGCGGGAATGCCCGCGCGGCGGTGGCACCACAGCCCATGATCAGCCTGCCGGGTTAGTTGCCTGGCAGGTCTGGTCATTTGCTGTTTGGCTGGGAATGCTTCCCTGGGCCGGAGCCGGGGCAGGCTTGTCGCCGGAGGCGAAGTCTTCACCGGCGTAGAGCTGGACGCCCTGGATGCCGGTGACCTCCTGGACACTGGTGGCCGGCAGTCCGAACATGGCTGCGATATCGGTGGCGACGTCATCAAAGCCGGCTTGGTAGTAGACCATGGTTTGCGTCCGTGGCTGGGCCTGCAGCCGTGTCGTGTTGGTGTAACCGGCAGCAGCCAGGGTCGCAGCAATGGCGTTGCTGCGGCCCGTCACGGAGGTTCCGTTGGCAACGGAAACCGGCTGGAGTGCCTTGTCGAAGGACGGCTTGGCCGGGGCGCTGGATGCATCTGCCGGGGGAGTGGTTGCTCCCTGGCTGAGGTCCGCGCTGTGCTGGAGGGCAGAGAAAAGCTGGGAGGCGGCAGGCTCTGCCAACGCCAGCCTGTTGGGGTCTGATGGCGCAGGAACCGTGGGGACAGTGATGAAGTTGACCTTGGCGGGGTCGATGTTCTTCAGGCGGTCAGCGATGGTCAGCAACGCCGGAACCGAAGACAACCCTGTGTCCACGGTGAGGTTGCTGGTCATGGTGTCCGCAATGTCCAGTACTTTTTGCGGGTTGGTCAGTGTTCCTTCGGATTTGAGCTTGCGGACCAGCGAACCCAGGAAGGCCTGCTGGGCCTGGATGCGGCCAAGGTCGCCACCGTCAGCGAAAGCGTGGCGGGTGCGCAGGAACGCAAGCGCCTGGTCGCCTTGCACCTGGGAAGTTCCCTTGGGCAGCCGAAGTCCGGAGTCGGGATCGAAGACGGCGGAGTTGACGCAGACGTCCACGCCTCCCACCTTGGTGGAGAGCTCCTTGACGGCATTGAAATCGGCCATCATGAAGTGGTCGATTTCCAGGCCCGTGAGTTTGTTCACGGTATCCACCGCACAGCCGATGCCGGCTTCGGCCATCGCACTGTTGATCATGGCGTCCTCGCGGGCCGCATGTTGCTGGTTGTTGGCTTGGTCCTTGCATTCGGGAACGTCGACCATGAGGTCCCGGGGAAAGCTGATCACGTTGACGTTGTTGTTGTCCGCGGAGATATCCACCAGCATCATTACGTCCGATTGGCCGTAGCCGGATGACTGGTCAGCAGTACCGTACTGGCTGTTCTTGCCGCTGCGGGTGTCACTTCCCAGGACCAGGATCTGGAGCCGGTCCTTGCGGTCATCCACCGGACCCTCGGTGCGGGAACCTCCGGCACCCAGGGCGCTCGTGGAAATGTTGGACTGCAGCCGCCACAGCCAATATCCGCCGAAGCACAGCACTCCAAGCAAGACTGCAGCCATGACGATGACGCCGAGCCTCAGCCAGCGGCGGCGTCTGCGCGGTGGTGTACTGAGGCTGCCATCAACCAGCTTCCCCTGCCCGGGGTAGGCAGAAGCAGCTGGATCGGGTCGGTTGGGGTCGGGACTTTCGTGACGACCTTGCACAGGGCCGGCCTTTCCTCGGGGTCAGAAGCGGCCTATCCTACGGACCGAATCTGGGAACTTCCTCTATCAGCTGGCTCCACGGCTGTCCTGAGCTGCACGTCCACCGGGGTCTGCGGCGCGGAGCTGCGGTGGGCCTTCACCTTTAATGTCTCTCTGCTGACGGTCGTCATCCCGTTGTTCTTGCTCGATGCCGTACCGGGGATCCTCCTGCGCCTCAACGGCCAGCTGCTGGACCATGTCATGCCCACCCAGGCCATGGCGCCATGGTTCGCCCGCAGCGACAAACGCGAGGCCCGTGGTTTCGATGAACTGACGGATGAACAACTGGAGGAACTGAACGCCCAGCACCTGAACCGGCGCTGAAGCCGGTGCGCAGCCAAGTAGACTGGTTCGGAAAACCAATTGAACTTTGCAGGGGAGATCCATGGCTGCGATCAACCGTGACGACGTCGCGCATCTTGCGCGTCTGGCTCACATTGAAATGAGTGCCGAAGAACTGGACAGGATGGCTGTTGAGCTTGCCGTCATCGTGGATTCGGTGAAGAGCGTGAGCGAGGCTGCCGGTGACGACGTCCCGGCCACATCCCACCCGATTCCGTTGACCAACGTGTTCCGCGAGGACGTCGTGGGGCACACGTTCACGGCAGAGCAGGCATTGTCCGGCGCACCGGACGCCTACGAGAACCGTTTCAAGGTCCCGGCAATCCTGGACGAGGACTGATCACCATGACTGAGCTGAAAAACGAACTCATCCACCACTCCGCCGCCGACCTCGCTGCCAAGCTGGCCGCCCGCGAAGTTTCCGCCGTCGAAGTGACTCAGGCGCACCTTGACCGCATTGCCGACGTCGATGGTCAGGTTAATGCCTTCCTGCACGTCAACAGCGAAGAGGCTTTGGCTGTTGCCGCGGAAGTGGACGCTGCCCGCGCCGCCGGTGGCGAAGAACTGCACGCCCTCGCCGGTGTACCGATCGCGGTCAAGGACCTCATCGTCACCATCGGCCAGCCGACCACCGCTGGTTCGAAGATCCTTGAAGGCTGGCACAGCCCGTACGACGCCACCGTGGTGAAGAAGCTCCGCGCAGCAAAGATGCCCATCCTGGGCAAGACCAACCTGGACGAATTCGCCATGGGTTCCTCTACGGAACACTCGGCCTTCGGACCTACCCGCAACCCGTGGGACCTGGACCGCATCCCCGGTGGTTCGGGCGGTGGCTCCGCTGCCGCCGTCGCCGCTTTCGAAGCGCCGCTGGCGCTCGGCACGGACACCGGTGGATCCATCCGCCAGCCAGGAGCCGTCACCGGAACCGTGGGCATGAAGCCGACGTACGGTGCTGTTTCGCGCTACGGGGCCATCGCCATGGCGTCCTCCCTGGACCAGATCGGCCCGGTGTCCCGCACGGTGCTGGACTCCGCCCTGCTCCAGGAAGTCATTGGTGGTCACGATCCCTTTGATTCGACGTCCCTGACCGACCCGTTCAACAACCTCGTTGCCGCTGCCCGTTTGGGCAACGTTGCCGGCATGAAGGTCGGCATCATCAAGGAACTGCACGGCGAGGGCTACCAGGCTGGTGTCGAGAACCGCTTCAACGAGTCCCTTCAGCTCCTGAAGGACGCAGGCGCGGAAATCGTCGAGGTTTCCTGCCCCAACCTCAAGTACGCCCTGGGCGCGTACTACCTCATCATGCCTTCCGAGGTCTCCAGCAACCTGGCCAAGTTCGACGGCGTCCGCTTCGGTTTGCGCGTGCTGCCCAAGGACGGTCCCATGACCATCGAACGCGTCATGGGTGCCACCCGTGCCGCGGGCTTCGGCGATGAGGTCAAGCGACGCATCATCCTCGGTACCTACGCCCTGAGCGCCGGCTACTACGACGCCTACTACGGCTCGGCGCAGAAGGTCCGTACGCTGATCCAGCGTGACTTCGACGCCGCCTTCGCCCAGGCGGATGTCCTCATTTCCCCGACGGCGCCCACCACGGCGTTCAAGCTGGGGGAGAAGCTGGATGACCCCTTGGCCATGTACCTCAACGACGTCGCCACGATTCCTGCGAACCTCGCAGGCATCCCGGGCCTGTCCCTGCCCGGCGGCCTTGCCGATGAGGACGGCCTGCCCGTCGGCATCCAGTTGCTGGCCCCTGCCCGCGAAGATGCCCGCCTGTACCGCGTGGGTGCGGTCCTCGAATCCATCCTTGAAGAGAAGTGGGGCGGCCCGATGCTGGCACAGGCACCGGCACTCGGCTCAGCTTCAACCACCGCCGGAGGTTCCAACTAATGTCCGTCGACGCAATCCTGAGCTTCGAAGAGGCCATGGAGAAGTACGATCCCGTCCTGGGGTTCGAGGTCCACGTTGAACTCAACACCAAGACCAAGATGTTCTCCTCCGCCCCCAACGTCTTCGGCGATGAGCCCAACACCAACGTCAACGAGGTTGACCTCGGCATGCCCGGCGTCCTTCCCGTGGTGAACAAGGCCGCCGTCGAATCTTCGATCAAGATCGGCCTTGCCCTGAACTGCAAGATCGCCGAGTCCTGCCGTTTCGCCCGGAAGAACTACTTCTACCCGGATACCCCGAAGAACTTCCAGACCTCCCAGTACGACGAGCCGATCGCCTACGACGGTTACCTCGACATCGAACTCGAGGACGGAACGGTCTTCCGTGTGGAAATCGAACGTGCCCACATGGAAGAGGACGCCGGCAAGCTGACCCACATGGGCGGCGCCGCCGGCCGTATCCAGGGTGCAGACTACTCGCTGGTGGACTACAACCGCTCCGGTGTGCCGCTGGTGGAAATCGTCACCAAGCCGATCGAGGGCGCCGGAAGCCGCGCACCCGAACTGGCCAAAGCGTACGTCGCCGCTGTTCGCGAGATCGTGAAGAACCTTGGCGTCTCCGATGCCAAGATGGAACGCGGCAACGTCCGCTGCGATGCCAACGTTTCTTTGCGCCCGCATGGCCGTGAACGCTTCGGCATCCGTTCGGAAACCAAGAACGTGAACTCGCTGCGCGCCGTCGAGCACGCCGTCCGTTACGAAATCCAGCGGCACGCCGCCGTCCTCGAGTCCGGCGAACCGGTCATCCAGGAGACGCGCCACTGGCACGAGGACACGCGTTCGACGACGTCGGGCCGGCCCAAGTCCGACGCTGACGATTACCGCTACTTCCCGGAGCCGGACCTGGTTCCGGTGGTTGCCTCCCGGGAGTGGGTGGAGGAACTGCGCGCGACGCTTCCCGAGCCTCCGGCAGAGCGCCGCAAGCGGCTCAAGGAAGCCTGGGGCTATTCGGACCTGGAGTTCCGCGATGTCGTGAACGCCGGTGTCATGGACTCGATCGAGGAAACCATCGCAGCCGGTGCCTCCGCCGATGTGGCGCGCAAGTGGTGGATGGGTGAGATCGTGGGCCGCGCCAAGGTTGCCGATGTCGAGCCCGCCGAACTCGGTGTGACTCCGCAGCTGATTGTCGAGCTCAACAAGCTCGTCGAATGCGGCAAGATCAACAACAAGATGGCCTCGCAGGTCCTTGACGGCGTTCTTGCCGGCGAAGGAACGCCTGAGGAGATCATCGAAAAGCGCGGCCTTGCCGTGGTTTCGGATGACGGTCCGCTCCTGGAAGCCATTGACGCTGCACTGGCTGCCCAGCCGGACGTGGCCGAGAAGATCCGCGGCGGCAAGGTACAGGCCATCGGTGCCATCGTCGGCGGCGTCATGAAGGCCACCCGTGGCCAGGCTGATGCAGGACGGGTACGCGAACTCATCCTCGAGAAGCTCGGGGTGGACGGCTAAGCAGCCGGACACCCAATTGGGTCGCAGTTGTTGCCGTTCCGAATTCCCGGAAAGGCACCAACTGCGACCCACTTTTTGTTGGTCCGGGCGCACAATTAAGCCATGGCCACTCTTTCGCCGGGCCTTCGCAAGGCCCTTCTAGCCGGCGGGATCGCCGTCGCTGTGACCGGTGCCGGGAGCGCGGCAGTGTGGGCCGGCACCCAGCCCGGCCCCACGCCGTCGGACACGTCCTCCAGCACCCCCGCGCCAAGCCCCTCCGGGTCAGCCAAAGCCGGGCCCAACCACGCACGCGGCCAGGGGATCCACGGAGAGCACGTCCTCAAGCAGCCGGACGGGAGCTTCCGCACCGTTGTGACCCAGGCGGGAACCATAGAGTCAGTCAGCGGCTCCGACATCACCGTGAAGAGCGAAGACGGCTTCACGCAGCGCTATGTCATCAACGGCGACACGAAGATCAGCAAGGTTCCCACCGATGCCGCGCAACTCCGGAACGGCAAGGGCAAGCACCCACTGCCGTCGGCCACAGCGGCTGAGCTGAAATCCGGAGATGCCGTGCACATCAGCGGCACGAAAGCCGGAGGTGCGGTCACCGCTGACAGGATCGTCTCCGGAGAACTGCCGGCAGGCGTCAAAGGCCACGGCATGAAGCGCGGCCACGGGCCCATCCAGTCGTTCACAGGCTAGCTTTCACGGCCGACGCACCCCTTTCCGCCGCGCGCGCCAGTAGCTCATCGGCCTCGCGCCCTTTTGCGCCCTTCGCACCCGTGGTTACAGGTGCGCGCCGCGCAAAGTGGCGCGATGACGGCCGCCTGATTTTCAAGCAGTGATGAAAACTGATTTCTATGAGCAGTTTCAATCATCTTCTTGCAAAAGTCTGATAGCTCCTTTATGGTTTGTTAAACGGTTAACGAGCGTGGCGCGAATCACAATGACGGATTCGCGCTCAGCACTTGAGGAGACAGCATGAACTCGACGACGGAACAAGCTCCGGCATTGCCCGAAGCCCGCCGAGTCCCACCCGGCACGGGTGGAAACGCCCTCGAAACCGGTGCGAAGAAACGAAAGACGAACAAAGCCCCGCAGAAGAGCTTCCGGTCCCGTCTGCGGCGGGACAAGCAAATGCTCCTCATGATGGTGCCGGGCGTTTTGTTCCTGCTGCTGTTCTTCTACATCCCTATCCTTGGCAACGTCATCGCCTTCCAGGACTACCAGCCGTACCTCGGCATCGGAGACAGCCTCTGGGTGGGCTGGCAGAACTTCGTGGACTTGTTCGGCAACCCCGACTTCATCCACGCTTTCTGGAACACCCTGTACCTGGCCGCCTGGCAGCTGGTCTTCCTGTTCCCCGTGCCGCTGGTCCTGGCACTGATCGTGGACTCCCTCATCAGCACCCGGGTCCGGAAGATCTTCCAGAGCATCGCCTATTTGCCGCACTTCCTGTCGTGGGTGCTGGTGATCGCGTTCTTCCAGCAAATGCTCGGCGGGGCCGGCTTCGTCAACAACCTGCTCCGGGATTGGGGCATGGAACCCATTCCCTTCATGACCAACCCGGAAACCTTCCCCGTGATGGTGGTGGTCCAGATGATCTGGAAGGACGCTGGTTGGGCCATGATCATCTTCCTGGCAGCCCTGGCCAGCATCGACGCCTCGCTCTACGAGGCAGCGGCCGCCGACGGCGCCGGGCGGTGGCGGAGGATGTGGCACATCACCCTTCCCGGGCTGCGTCCCGTGATCGTCCTGCTCCTCATCCTGCGCATCGGTGACATCCTTTCGGTCGGCTTCGAGCAGTTCATCCTGCAACGGGACGCTGTCGGAGCAGGTGCTGCCGAAGTCCTGGATACCTTCACGTACTACACCGGCGTGGTGGGAGGCGGCTGGAGTTCGGGAGCGGCGGCCGGTCTGGCCAAGGGCGTGGTCAGCGCCCTGCTGATCTACGGCGCCAACAAACTTGCCCACCGCTTCGGCGAAGACGGAATCTTCGCAAAACAAGTGCGCTGAAAGCCACGCTGAGCCGCGCGCCCGCCGGACAAGGAGAAACCCATGGCAACAACACTTTTTGCAAGGAAACCCCGGGAACTGACGTATAACCCCAAGCGCCCGGTATGGAAGGAAAAGCCTTCCGCCCTCTATCAAACGGTCAAAGCAGTAGTCCTGATCGTCTTCAGCTTGTCCATCCTCACACCGATCCTGCTGGTGGTCTCAACATCCCTGGCTGATACGGAACAACTGGTCAAGGCCGGCGGGTTCGTGCTCTGGCCCGAGCGGCCCACGCTGGAGGCCTACGCCACCATCTTCAAAGGCCCCATGGTCCTGCAATCCCTCGGTGTCAGCATTCTGATCACAGCAGTAGGCACCATCCTGGCGCTCTTCGTGACCATCACCATGGCTTACGCCACCAGCCGTGCGGTCCTCTTTGGCAGGCCCGTCATCCTTGCGGTGCTCTTTACCCTGCTCTTTGCGCCCGGGCTGATTCCATCGTTCCTGATGATCCGTCAACTGGGGCTGCTGGACTCCCTGTGGTCGCTGATCCTTCCCGGAATCTTTGGAGCCTTCAATTTTGTGGTCATGCGCTCGTTCTTCATGAACATCCCAGGCGAACTGATCGAAAGTGCCAGAATCGACGGCGCCAACGACTGGCAAATTTTGTGGCGCATCGTAATGCCGCTGTCCAAAGCCGTGATCGCCGTCGTCGGACTGTTTTACGCAGTGGGCTTCTGGAACTCGTTCTTCAACGCCCTTCTCTACATCAACGACCACAGCAAATGGCCCATCCAGCTGTTGCTGCGGAACTTCGTGGTTCAGGGGAGCGGGGCGGCAGACCAGCTCGGCATCACCACAACGCCCCCGCCGCAGTCCATCCAGATGGCCGTCGTCGTGGTGGCCCTGGTCCCCATCCTGATGGTCTACCCCTTCCTCCAAAAGCACTTCGCCAAGGGCGTCATCACCGGCGCCGTCAAGGGCTGAGCCCGACAACCTCCTACACACACCAATGCACGTAACCAGAAAGGGTTATGCCATGACGAGCACTACCTCACAGGCTGGATTCAGCCGCCGCGGTTTCCTTGGCCTTGCAGGCCTGGCCGTGACCGCCGTCGGTTTGTCCGCCTGCGGTGGTGGCGGGGCCGGAAGCAACGGAGGCGCCGCAGCCTCCGCCTCGGTCAAGTTGCCCACCTACAAGGAATTCACCGGCGTCACGCCGGACATCGCAGGCAACGCCCAGGGCCTCCAGGCCGGCTATTTCAAACTGCCCACCCCTGTGCAGTCAGTGAAGACGCCCCCTCTGAAGGGGAAAGTCACGGGCCTGACGGAAACGTTCGAGACCATGAGCCCGGGCCTGAAGGACAACCCCTTCTGGCAGCGCCTCAATGCCAAGCTGGGCGGAGACCTGGAACTGCAGATCGCCGAGGACATCGGTGACGGCTATCCGGCCAAGTTCGCCACCGTCCTGGCCAGCAACGACCTCCCGGACATGATGTGGGTTCCGCCGAACCAAGGCATTCCCAACGTGGGTCCCATGCTGGAGGCGAAGTTCCAGGACCTGACGCCCTTCCTTTCCGGTGACGCGGTCCTTGAGTACCCCAACCTGGCCGCCCTTAAGCCCGATTCCTGGAAGACCGCCGTCGTCAACGGCAAGATCTGGGGAGCGCCCATCCCAAGTACCCCGTTCGGGCAGGTGTACCTGGGCAACCACGACATGTGGGCCAAAGTGGGTGGCTTCGAGGCTTCAAACGCCGATGAGTTCCTGGACAAAGCCAAGGAACTGACCCGTCCGGGTGACCAGCAATACGCCCTGGAGCCTGCCTACATCAATGCCCTGCACATGGTGACCGAGTGGTTTGGTGCCCCGAACAGCTGGGCAGTCAACAAGGACCGCACGCTGACCCACCTCTACGAAACCGATGAGTACCTGGCCGGCGTCGAGTTCACTGCAAAGATGTTCGCTGCGGGTGTGTTCTATCCGGACTCCAAGGCGACAGATATCCGCGCCCGCGTCGCAAACGGCAGTGTGGGTGCCCAAGTGGTGTCCGGCCCGCACGACGTCCGCAGTTACCGTGCGCTGAGCCGCACCGCGAAGTTCGACATCCTCATTCCGTTCAGTGCCGACGGCAAGGTCAAGCCCACCTACGACATGGGCTACGGAACCGTTGGCTTCACACCGTTCAAGAAGGCCGACGAAGGCAAGATCCGGGAACTCCTGGCGCTCATTAACTACCTGTCCGCGCCCTTCGGCACCGTGGAGTACATGCAGAAGAACTTCGGCGAGCTCGGGCAGGACTACACACTGGACGGCAGCGGCAACCCAGCCCGCACGGACACAGGAAGCACCAACGCCCCTGGCCTGGTCTCGGCGCTGAACATCATGGCCAGCCCCGAAAACGTCATCTTCAACCCGGGATTCGACGACGACACCCGCTACGTCAGCGAGCAGGAAAAGAAGCTCCTGGAGATCGCCTGGCGCAACCCCACCAATGGCTCCTACTCGGACACCAATGCCAAGGTGGGCGCCAAGATCACCAAGCAGCTCCGGGACAAGGTAGTGGACATCATCACCGGCCGCGCCAAGATCGACGAGCTCAAGGACGCCGTCAAGCGCTGGAAGAGCGAAGGCGGGGACAAGATGCGCGACGAGTACCAGGCCGCTCTGGACCCCAACGCGCCAGTCTTCCGGAGCTAGGACTCTCGTTGTGAGGCCCGCTCTGCGCAGTTTGGCTCGCCGAAAACACGCAAAGCAGGCCCCGCAACGCAATACGATCGAGCAAAAGAACGAGACGCGCACACCAACTACAGGGGGAACCATGGCAAAAACAGGCAGCACCGGAGTCCGGCCCACCATCCGAATGGTGGCCGAGCTGGCGGGCGTGTCAACGGCCACGGTTTCGTACGTGTTGTCAGGGCGCCGGGGAGATAGCGGACCGGGTGTTTCGGATCCGACGGCGGAGAAGGTCAAGGCTGCTGCGGAGCGGCTGGGCTACCGCCCCAACCAGGCAGCCCGGGCCATCCGGACCGGCCGGACCAACACAGTGATTCTGTCGTTGACCATGCTCTCTGATCCCTGGTCGTTGTCAGTCATCGAAGCCGTGCAGAAGGCGGCGGGCCCGCTGGGAATCACGCCAATGATCCTCGGCGATGCGGACTGGGTCAAGGTGCTCGGGACGCACAATGCGGACGCCGTGTTTGTCGATGCTGTCCGCCATGATCAGCGGGAGGACCTGCGGAAACTTGCGGAGCGCGGAGCCACGTTGGTGGTCTTCGATGAAGAGGTGGAGCCGGAAGGCTTTGACGTGGTTCGTTCCATTGCCGGGCCAGGCTGCCGCATGGCCGTGGAGCATCTGCTTCACGGCCATGCAAAGGTCGCCTGCCTGACCCCGGCCACGGCCGCCGGCACATCCGGAGGAACGCGATACCGGGCCTACGCCGAGGCGTTGGCCGCAGCAGGAATCACGGAACGGCAGGACTACGTTGGATTGTTCGATGGTACGAGCGCCGGCGCCTATGCTGCCGCCA
Source organism: Paenarthrobacter sp. NPDC057355 (assembly GCF_042667405.1). Classification (NCBI taxonomy): domain Bacteria; kingdom Bacillati; phylum Actinomycetota; class Actinomycetes; order Micrococcales; family Micrococcaceae; genus Paenarthrobacter; species Paenarthrobacter sp. NPDC057355. The sequence continues at coordinate 67,931 of NZ_JBHVAL010000012.1, forward strand.
CGAGACTCCTCAGCCTGCCGGACAGGCCCACCGCCATCTACGCCACCACCGATTACGCCGCTGTCAGCGCCATCAACGCGGCCCAACGCCTGGGCCTGGGGGTCGGCTCGGACGTGGACATCATCGGTGTGGGCAACACCGTGGAAGGCGAGCGGATGTCGCCCTCGCTCAGCACCGTAGGTCCCGTGGACTTCTTCGACAAACTCGCCCGGCGGCTCCTGAAGAGGGCAACCGGCCATGCAGACCCTGCCGTCCTCGACTTCCCCTGGCACCTGTTCGTGCGCGAATCCGCGCCGCACCGCAGTGCCGCCACCAGACTTAGATAAGAACCAGTAAAGGAACATGCACACCATGGAAAAGGATTTGAAGGTCGGCATCGTAGGCTTCGGCCTGCGCGCGGGGTTGTGGAAACACGCCCACAAGCCCGGCCAGGGCTCGGAGGTCACCATCATCTGCGATCTCAGCGAACGCGGGCGCGCCGATGCCGCCGAGCGCATTCCCTCCGCCCGCGTCACGGACGATCTTGAGGAATTGTTGACCAGCGGCCTTGACGCAGTGCTGGTGCTGACCCCCGATCACCAGCACGCCGCCGTCGCCATCCGGACCCTGAAGGCGGGCATTCCGACCTTCTGCGAGAAGCCGCTGGATATCACTGTCGAGGCTGCGGACCTGATCCTGAAAACCGCCTACGAAACCGGCACGCGCCTGTACGTTGGCCACAATATGCGCCACATGCCTGTTGTAGTACAGATGCGCCAACTCATCGAAGAGGGCACCATCGGCGAGGTCAAAGCGATCTGGTGCCGGCATTTCGTGGGCCACGGCGGCGATTACTACTTCAAGGACTGGCACGCCCAGCGGTCCAACGTCACCTCCCTGTTGCTCCAAAAAGGTGCCCACGACATCGACGTCATCCACTGGCTGGCCGGCGGCTATACCAAGCGGGTTGCCGCCGTCGGCGATCTCGCCGTCTACGGCGAGGTGGCCAACCGATCCGATAACACCGGCAAGCGCATGGGGGATTGGTTCTCCCTGGACAACTGGCCGCCGACTGAGCAGAAGGACCTGGCGGAGGTGATCGACGTCGAGGACATTTCCATGATGAACATGGTCCTGGACAACGGTGTGCTCGCCTCCTACCAGCAATGCCACTTCACCCCGGACTACTGGCGGAACTACACCATTATTGGCACCAAGGGCAGGATCGAGAACTTCGGCGACGGGCCCGGGGAGACCATCAACGTCTGGACCTCGCGGACGTCGGGGCGGGGGGAACCTGACCGGGTCATCACCATTCTGGACGGAGAGGGCGGCCACGGTGGCGCCGATCCGCGACTGATCGAGGAGTTCCTGCGCTTCGCCTCGGAGGGCGGGACCACCCAGACCAGTCCCATCGCGGCCCGGCAGGCCGTGGTTGCGGGAATCCTGGCTGCGGAATCGTTGCGCGGTGACGGCTCGGCGCGTGAAGTGCCGGAACTGCCGGCGGACCTGGTGGAGTACTTCGACGCCGGACAACCCGCCTTGGTCCGCGACTGACCCCAGCCGGTGGCCCCCGCCGCCGCTGACCCAACTGGGTGACAGATAACGCTCCACTGAGCCCTCAGTAGAGCATGTGCTGTCACCTAGTTGGGTGAGGTAAGCCCGGTCATGACGGTTTGAAGTGACTCGCAAACCGTCATGACCGATTTCCTTTTGAGGGTCTCCGGTCGGGCCAGGATGTCGATCTTGCGCACCGAGTTGACGCCCGCCAACGGACGCAGCACCACTCCTGCATCCAGCACACGCCGCGCGGTGAAACGCGGCAGCAGGCCGATCGCGCCGCCGGCCGAAACCAGCGCAGCCACTGTCGAATAGTCGTTGATGCGGTGCAGCACTTCCGCGGGTCGCCCGCTGACGGCGACGACGGCGGACAGTACGTCCGCGGGGGAGTAGCCATCGCGACTGGTCACCCAGGCTTCATCCACGACGTCGTTCGGCTCCAGTTCGCTCCGGGCCGCCAGCGGGTGTGCTGCGGGCAGCGCAATGTCCAGGGGCTCATCGGCCAGCGGGATCACCGCCACTTTGTCCTCGGGCCACGGCGGGCTGTTGTCCATCCGATGCGCCAGGACAAGGTCGTAGCGCGCCACCAACCCGGGGAAATCCTCCTGGGCCACGTCCTCGTCGGAGAGGCGAAGCCCCGGCGACTTGCCGCCGTCGGACGCTTTTCCGGATGCCAGCAACGCCGCCAAAGGGGCGAACAACGCTTGGCCCGCGCTGTGGAAGGCGCTGACGCTGACCGGCGCGTCGGGCGCGTCGTGATAGGCGCCTATGGCGGCCCGCGCATCTGCCATGGCATTGACGACGGCGGCGCCGGCCTCGGCGAGCACGCGGCCGGCGTCGGTCAGCACCAGGGCCCGGCCCTCTTTGCGCGTCAACGGAACGTCCACGGATTTCTGCAGGAGTGCAAGCTGTTGCGATACGGCCGAGGGGGTCACCATGAGGGTCTCCGCGACGGCTTTGACGCTGCCGAGGTCGCCGAGTTCCCGCAGCATCTGCAACTGATGGATTTCCATTAGCAAATCCTAAATCGTTGATTGAGAAGAATCTAGTTGTGCTAAATCGTGGACGGGCTTTCAATGGAAGTCAGCAGCAGCGAAGCAGCATCAAGCCAGTGAGGAAACCATGAAGGCTCTCTACAAATCCGGACCGCAGGCAGGGTTCGAACTCGTTGACCGTCCCGAGCCCGAAGCCGGCCCGTCGGAGGTCAAGATCCGTGTGATGACCACCGGCATCTGCGGCACCGACCTTCACATCCAGAGCTGGGATGCCTGGGCCCAGAGCATCATCGAAACCCCGCTCATCGCCGGTCACGAGTTCTACGGTGAAGTGGTGGAAATCGGCGAGGACGTCCGCGACGTCAAGGTGGGGGACCGGGTCTCCGGTGAGGGCCACGTGGTCTGCGGGATCTGCCGCAACTGCCGTGCCGGTCGCCGCCAGATGTGCATCCACACGGTCTCGGTCGGCGTGCAGCGCGATGGTGCGTTCGCGGAATACGTCGTCATCCCCGAGACCAATGTCTGGGTCCACCACGACGAATCAGTCACCCCCGAACTCGGTGCCATCTTCGACCCCTTTGGAAACGCCGTCCACACGGCGCTGAGCTTCCCGCTCGTGGGCGAGGACGTGCTCATCACCGGTGCCGGACCCATTGGACTCATGGCCATCGCCGTCGCCCGTCACGCCGGTGCCCGCAAGATCGCCATTACCGATGTTTCCGCACCCCGCCTGGAACTGGCCAAGCAGATGGGCGTGGACCTCGCCGTCGATGTGTCCAAGATGCGCGTTCGCGAGGCACAGCAGGAACTCGGCATGCGCGAAGGCTTCGACATCGGCCTGGAAATGTCGGGACACCCCACGGCACTGCCTGAGATGATCGAGAACATGAACCACGGCGGACGCATCGCCATGCTCGGCCTGCCCAGCCAGTCCATCGACATCGACTGGGGCAAAGTAGTCACGCACATGCTCACGCTCAAGGGCATTTATGGTCGCGAGATGTTCGAAACCTGGTACGCCATGAGCGCCATGCTTTCTTCGAACCCCGTGCTTCACCGCAACATTTCCGCCGTCGTCACCGACAAGCTGCCCGCCACCGAGTGGGAGAAGGGCTTCGAGATCGCCCGCAACGGCGTGGGCGGCAAAGTGGTCCTTGACTGGACTGAACTCTAGGAACCTCAGGAGCGATTCAATGTACTCAGCCATCAAAGACCAACTCCAGGGCGAACTCGATGAGATCCGCAGCGCCGGACTCTTCAAGACCGAACGCCACATCGATTCCCCGCAGGCAAGCCACATCGCCGCGGGCCAGCTCGGCCAGCCGGCCAACAAGGTCCTGAACTTCTGCGCCAACAATTACCTTGGCCTGGCCGACCACCCGGAGATCATCGCCGCTGCGAAGTCCGCCATGGACGAGCGCGGGTTCGGCATGGCCTCCGTCCGGTTCATCTGCGGCACCCAGGACCTGCACCTGGAACTTGAGGCCCGTGTTTCGGCGTTCCTCGGCACAGAGGACACCATCCTGTTCTCCAGCTGCTTCGATGCCAACGGCGGGGTCTTCGAGTCCCTCTTCGGCCCGGATGACGCCATCATCTCCGACTCCCTCAACCACGCCTCGATCATCGACGGCATCCGGCTGAGCAAGGCCAAGCGCTTCCGCTACGCCAACCAGGACATGGCCGATCTCGAAGCCAAGCTCGTTGAGGCTGCCGGTTCGCGACGCAAGATCATCGTCACCGACGGCGTCTTCTCGATGGACGGCTACCTCGCGCCCCTGGAAGCGATCTGCGACCTCGCCGAGAAGCACGACGCCCTGGTCATGGTGGACGACTCCCACGCCGTGGGCTTCATGGGCCCCACCGGCGCCGGCACCCCTGAGCACGCCGGTGTCTCTGACCGCGTGGATATCTACACCGGCACGTTCGGCAAGGCCCTCGGCGGAGCCTCCGGTGGCTACGTTTCCGGCCGCGGCGAGATCGTTGCGATGCTGCGCCAGAAGGCCCGCCCGTACCTGTTCTCCAACTCCCTGGCTCCCGCGATCGTTGCAGCCACCATCAAGGCGCTGGAACTCGTGCAGGGATCCGGTGAACTGCGCACCCGGCTCTTTGACAACGCCGCGCTGTTCCGTCGCCGCATGAGCGAAGAAGGTTTCGAACTGCTCGACGGCGAACACGCCATCATCCCGGTCATGTTCGGCGACGCCGTGGTTGCGGCGAAGGTTGCCGATGAGATGCTCTCCCATGGCGTCTTCGTCACGGCGTTCAGCTACCCCGTGGTGCCCAAGGGCGCAGCCCGCATCCGGGTACAGCTCTCGGCCGCGCACAGCACGGACGACGTCGAAGCTTGCGTCCAGGCGTTCGTCAAGAGTCGCGCCGCGGTCGCCTAAGCCCGGCGCTCGTTCACGTTCCGCGTGTTTGAGCTCGGCGCTCGTTCACGTTCCGCGTGTTTGAGCCCGGCGCTCGTTCACGTTCCGCGTGCTTGGGCCCGACGCTCGCGCACGTCCCGCATGTTTGGGCCCGACGCTCGTTCATGTCCCGGGTGCTTGGGCCCGGCGCTCGTTCATGTCCCGGGTGCTTGGGCCCGGCGCTCGTTCATGTCCCGGGTGCTTGGGCCCGGCGCTCGTTCATGTCCCGGGTGCTTGGGCCCG
>NZ_JBHVAL010000012.1:73212-134401 GCF_042667405.1 Paenarthrobacter sp. NPDC057355
GCGCTCGTTCATGTCCCGCGTGCTTGGGCCCGGCGCTCGCTCACTCTCTTGATGAGAGTGAGCGAGCGTTTGCTTTTAAGCGCCGGGGTTGTGAACGAGGGTTTGGGTTTGGCCCGGGGTTGTGAGCGAGCGTTTGCGCTTAAGGCCCGGGGATGTGAGTGAGGGTTTGGGTCAAGCGCCGGGGATGTGAGCGGGCGACGCACGGAGGGGGCTGTTTGGTGAGAGGGCGTCTGACAGGATGGAGCCATGGCTTCGAATTATGACGTAGTAATCGTTGGCGGCGGCATAGCCGGGCTGTCTCTGGCGGCGGCGTTGGCCGGCAAATGCACCGTGGCCCTGGTGGAAGCCGAGCAAACCCTGGCTTTCCATACCTCTTCGAGGTCGGCCCGGCAGCTGATCCCCAGCTATGGACCGCCGGTGGTGCAGGACCTCACTGTAAGGACGCTGGAGTTGTTGGCTGCCCGCGACGCCAAGGCGACGGAACCGATTCTCACCCCGCGCGGCTTCATGCTGGTGGGCGACGAGGAAACCGTGCGGGCCGAAGCCAGCGGAAACATGCAGCTCATCAGCCACGCAGAAGCCATGGAGCTCTGCCCCGCCCTCAACCCGGATTCCTTCACGGCAGCAGGCCTCGATAATGGCTCCTTCGGCTGCAATGCTCCGCTGTTGCTGGAGGAACATCGACAAAACGCCGCAGCCGCTGGCGTCGACATCATCACGGGAGCAAAGGTCCACTCTACCCAGCGCTTGGGAAGCGGCTGGCAGGTGGGGGCAGGCACTGAGGCGTTCCAGTCCGGCGTCGTGGTTAATGCGGCAGGTGCGTGGGCGGACGAACTGGCCGTCATCAGCGGCGTGGAAAAGCTGGGGCTCCAGCCTTACCGCCGCACCGCGGCGATCGTGAACGTCGCCAACCCATTCCCAGCGCAAACCCCCATGGTGTGCGCCGCCGACGCTTCTTTCTATTTCCGCCCCGAAGGCAATCAGGTCCTGATCTCGCCGTCGGAGCATGTGCCCAGCGGGCCCGAGGACGCCAAGCCTCACGCCGGGGACATCGACACGCTGATCGGAAACCTCAACCGGGTGACCACACTGGGCATCCGCTCCGTGGACCGGGCCTGGACCGGACTGCGGACCGAGGCGGCAGACGGAATTCCGGTGGTGGGGTTCGACGCCGAAGCACCTGGCTTCTTCTGGTTGGCCGGACAGGGTGGCTACGGTTTCCAGACGTCCTCGGCAATTGCGGAGTTGGCAGGGGCCCTCATTCTCGGAACAGTCGAAGCAGAGAGTCCGGAATCCCGGACAGCGGAGCAGTTGGCGGCCACCCGCTGGTCCATCCGGCGCTGAACAATAGGCTTATGAGCGCAATCACACCACCCAGCACACTCATCACCAACATCGGCGAGCTGATGACCCAGGACCTGGAGCACCGGGTCCTCAGGGATGCGGCGATTGTCCTTGAGGGCGAGCGTATCTCGTGGATCGGGTCGAGCGCAGAGGCGCCGGCAGCGGACAACCGGGTCGACGCCGAAGGCCGCGCCGTCCTGCCTGGCTGGGTTGATTCGCATTCGCATCTCGTTTTTGCCGGTGATCGCACCGCAGAGTTTGAGGCCCGCATGGCAGGGCAGAGCTACAGCGCCGGCGGTATCGCCGTCACCACGGGCGCCACACGCAGCGTCAGCGACGACGAGCTGACCCGACTCGTGCGGGACCGGGTGGCCGAGGCGGTTTCGCAGGGAACCACCTACCTTGAAAGCAAGACCGGCTATGGGCTGGATGTGGAGAATGAAGCCCGCAGCGCCCGCATTGCCGCGGCCGAAGTCGATGAGGTCACCTACCTCGGCGCGCACTTGGTCCCTGCCGGCTCGGATCCCGAGGAGTACACCGACCTGGTGTGCGGCGCCATGCTCGACGCCGTCCTTCCGCATGTGCGGTGGGCGGATGTTTTCTGTGAGCGCGGTGCGTTCACCGAGGACCAGTCCCGTCGGGTCCTGACGGCAGCCCGCGACGCCGGATTGGGCCTCCGGGTCCACGGGAACCAGTTGGGTGAGGGGCCCGGCGTCGCTCTTGCCGTGGAGTTCGCCGCTGCGAGCGTCGACCACGTGAACTACCTTTCGGACAAGGATGTCGCCGCCCTCGCCGGGACGTGGGCCGGATGGGACCCCGCGACGGGCCAAGGGAGCAGGGGCACGGTTGCTACGTGCCTGCCTGCCTGCGACCTTTCCACCCGCCAGCCATTGGCCCCCGGCCGCGAACTGATCGACGCCGGGGTGCAGATCGCGCTGGCTGCCAACTGCAATCCCGGCACTTCGTACACCAGCTCAATTGCGTTTTGCGTGACCACGGCCGTCCTTCAGATGCACCTGAGCGTGCACGAAGCCGTCCGGGCGGCGACGTACGGCGGCGCCTTGGCGTTGGGCCGGGAGTCCGGGAACGACGTCGACGGCGAACGGGCGGTGGGTTCGCTCGCCGTCGGACACCGCGCCGACCTTCACATGCTGAAGGCGCCCTCGGCCACCCACCTGGCGTACCGTCCCGGAATCCCGATGACGCATTCGGTCTGGCGGGCGGGCGTGTGCGCCGTGTAATCACAGCAAAAAACACCGCAACGCGGGGTCACTTATGGCCGGAAATCCCTGGTGGGATGGGCCATAAGTGACCCCGCGTTGCTTTAACCCCGGGCGGGAACGATCTTCTCCAGTAGATGATCCTTGTGAGATCGAAAATGATCGTTTAGTGTTTCTATAGATCAAAAAACGTCATTACATGAGCGGGAGCGAAACACACGATGAGCGAGAACACACTGGGCGCCTTCATGGAGGAAGAGCTGCTCTCCCAGCCGGCAGTTTGGCAACGCGCCGTGGAGCAGGCCCAGACGGAGCAGCTGCTTCCCGCCGATGGAAAGCGCATCGCGGTCATCGGCTGTGGCACGTCCTGGTTCATGGCCCAGAGCTACGCGGCCGCGCGCGAATCTGCCGGCAAGGGTGTTACCGATGCTTTCGCAGCGTCCGAGGCCTTCCTCAACAGCAACAGCCCTGACCGCCAGTACGACGCCGTTGTGGCCATCACCCGCTCAGGCACAACCACTGAGGTGCTTGAGATCCTGGCCGGGTTGAAGGGCATCGTTCCCACGATTGCCATCATCGGCGACACAACCTCGCCCATCATCGAACTTGCAGACACCGTGATCGGTCTCCAATATGCCGATGAGCGCTCCGTAGTGCAGACCCGTTTCGCCTCCACGGCGCTGGTCTACCTGCTGGCGAGCCTCGGCGTGGACATGAGCCAGGCCATCGAAGACGCCCGTAAAGCGGTGAGCGCCCCGGTGTCGCAGGAACTCCTGGATGCCGAGCAGTTCACGTTCCTGGGAACCGGATGGACCGTTGGTCTGGCCCATGAAGCCGGGCTGAAGATGCGCGAAGCAGTCCAAGGCTGGACCGAGTCATACCCGGCCATGGAGTACCGCCACGGACCGATCTCCATTGCTGCCCCCGGCCGGGTCACCTGGTTGTTTGGCACCCAGCCCGAGGGTCTTGACCAGGACATGGCGGCCACAGGGGCCCTGTACATCCACACGGACAAGCACCCCCTTGCCGAACTGGCCCGGGTCCATAAGGTGACCCTGGAGCGTGCACGGGTCCGCGGTTTGAATCCGGATCTGCCACGCAACCTGACCCGTTCGGTCATTCTCGACGCCTCCGCCTAGGCCCCCGCAATGGTTCTCGGAGCCGCAGAAACACCGGTCCTGTCCTTCGACGTAGGCGGGACGGACATCAAAGCCGGATTGGTCGATGCCAAGGGCGTCGTGCTGGGCATGCGCCGGGTTCCCACGCCCCTGGACCCGGCACGGCCCGGCGAGGCCGTGGTTGAGAGGCTGGCCGAACTGGCCATGGAACTGGCCACCGAATTCCCGGGCACCCCTGCCAAAGCCGCCGGTATCATCGTCCCCGGCATTGTCGACTCGGTGGCAGGGGTGGGCATCTACTCCACCAACCTAGGATGGCGGAACTTCCCCTTCACAGCCGAAGCCGAAAAGCGACTGGGCATTCCGGTGGCGTTCGATCACGATGTCCGTTCCGCTGCCGCTGTTGAGCATGCTTTGGGTGCCTCGAAAGAGTTCAGCGAAGTGGTGGTCATGGTGGTGGGCACCGGAATCGCTGCTGCGGTCTTCTCCGGCGGCAAGGCTGTGACTGCGGGTGGTTTCGCCGGTGAACTCGGCCACGCCCAGGTTCCGGACCCCGACGCCTCTCCCGGCACTACCGCTGCCACCATCCTGGAAGCCGTCGGTTCGGCCGGGGCCGTAGCCAAGCGCTACCAGCGGGCAACCGGCAAACCGGTACAGGGTGCCCGTGAGGTCCTGGCCCGAGCCGGTTCCGGGGATGCGACAGCCCAACGTATCTGGGCCGAAGCCGTGGACGCGCTGGCCTTCACCATCTGCCAGTGCGTCAACATCATCGGCACCGAAGCCGTGGTCATTGGCGGCGGACTCGCGGAGTCCGGCGAGAAGCTCCTGGAGCCTCTGCGGGCACGGGTGGACCAGATCCTCGATTTCCAACGCCGTCCCCGCCTCATCAGGGCTGAGCTGGGCCAGGATGCGGGCTTGCTCGGTGCCGCGCTGAATGCCCGGATGCTGTTGGGAGCCGGACAATGAAGCGGGCCGCGGTGAACCGCATCATCACGGTGACGCCCAACCCGGCCATTGACATGACGTACACGGTCCAAGGCATCACCGAGGGTGCAAGCCACCGCGTTCCCACCCCGATCAGCCGCGCCGGCGGCAAGGGGATCAACGTTGCCCGGGTCACGCACCAGCTCGGTTATCCCGTCCTGGCCATAGCCCCGACGGGAGGTGCTGCCGGCCAGACGCTGGCTGCCGAGCTCTGGACCAGCGGCGTCCCGCACCTCCTGGTGGGCGTTGCGGCGGAGACGCGGCGCAGCATCGCCCTGGTGGACACGCTGGCCGGGGAAACCTCCATTTTCAATGAGGAAGGCCAAGCCCTGCTTCCTGACGAATGGCGTTCGCTCAGGTCAGCCGTGAGCGAGGCAGTCACCGGCAACCGCAACCTGCCCGCCTCAGTGGTGGTGGGATCGGGAAGTTTGCCCCAAGGCGCACCCGCGGACTTCTACCCTGAGCTCGTACGCATGGCCCACGACGCCGGTGTCCCCGCCATCATCGATACTTCCGGTCCGGGGATCGTTGCTGCCGCCAAAGCCGGGGCCGACATCCTCAAGCCGAACCATCATGAACTGGCTGAAGCAACAGGGGAGTCCAGCCTTGAAGCCGCGGCCCTCTCACTGATCGATATGGGGGCCCGCACGGTCCTCGTCAGTGCCGGAGCTGAGGGCATGCTCGCCTTCGACCACGCAGCCCCGGGCGGCTACTGGAGTGCGCGCCTGCCGCAACCGCTCAGTGGCAACCCCACAGGGGCGGGCGACGCCGGTGTGGCGGCTGCCGCCGTCGCACTCGCCGAAGGCGTCACCGAACCCCGCGAGATTCTGCGCAGGGCGACCGCCTGGTCCGCTGCCGCCGTGCTGATGCCGGCCGCGGGCGAGATCTCGCCGCGGTACCAGGAGCTCCAGGACCAACTGATCGTTACATGGAAGGAGACCCGGTGACCCTGGTCAATACGCGGGAACTCATGGACAGGGCTGCTGCCGCAGGCACGGGCCAGGGAGCGTTCAACGTCATTCACATCGAAACTGCCGAGGGCCTGGTGGCTGGCGCCGAAGCCGCGGGCGTTCCGCTGATCCTGCAGGTTTCCGAGAACTGCGCCAAGTACCACGGTGGCCTGGAACCGATTGCGTTGGCTGCCTTGGCGATCGCCCGTTCGGCCTCCGTGCCGGTGGCCCTCCACCTGGACCACGCCGAATCCGAAGACCTGGCGCTCGCCGCTGTGGACCTCGGCTTTGGCTCTGTGATGTACGACGGCGCGCACCTGCCCTATGAGTGGAACGTCGAAGTAACGCGCCGCGTTGCTGCCTACGCCCATGAACGCGGCGTCTACGTGGAAGCCGAGCTGGGGAAGGTTGGCGGCAAGGACGGAGCCCATGCGCCGGGAGTCAGGACCGACCCGGCTGAGGCAAAGGCATTCGTGGAGGCAACCGGCGTGGACGCGCTCGCGGTGGCCGTTGGGTCCTCGCACGCCATGACCGAACGGAACGCCACGTTGGACCTGCACCTGATCACCCGGCTGAAATCCGCCGTCGGCAAACCGCTGGTCCTTCATGGCTCCTCCGGTGTCACAGACGACATGCTCGTAGCGGCTATCGGCGCTGGTATGACTAAGATCAACGTATCCACACATTTGAACGGGTTCTTCACCCGCGCCGTCCGTGAGTACCTCGATGCCAACCCCGCAGTGGTGGACTCCCGGAAGTACATCAAGGCCGGCCGGGAGGCCCTGGTGCTGGAGTCGGCACGTATGCTGACGCTGTTCGCCAAAGCGAAATAGCGTCGAAACCGCGAAAGGCTAGTCATGACCCGCACCGATCGGCTGACCGCCATCCTCGATCTCCTGGCCGAGTCCGGCCATGTGGAAGTAGAGGACATCGTGACGCGTCTTGGCGTGTCACCTGCCACGGCCCGCAGGGATCTGGACAGCCTGGCCAAGCAGCGTTTGCTCAGCCGGACCAGGGGCGGCGCCACGACAGGATCGGTGGCCTATGATCTCCCCGGACGGTACAACCGCGACGACCACGCAGAGGCCAAACAGGACATAGCCGTGGCGGCATCGGCGCTGATTCGTCCCGGTGCTGTGATCGGGCTGAGCGGAGGGACCACCAACACGGCCCTCGCCCAGCTGCTGTCCACCCGTGAGGACCTCAACGCGCCCTCCAACAGGCCCACGCTGACCGTGGTGACCAACGCGATCAACATCGCCTCCCAGCTGGCAGTCCGCCCCAACATCAAGATCATGGTCACCGGCGGCATCCTGAACCCCCGGTCCTACGAACTTGTGGGTCCTTACACTGACGTCATCATGCAGAAGGTTGCTTTGGACATCGCCTTCATCGGCGTCAATGGCGTGGATCCGGACCTCGGACCCACCATCACGGACGAAGGCGAGGCCATGGTCAACACGGTCATGGCCCGCCGTGCCACTGAATCCTATGTGGTGGCCGATTCCTCCAAGGTACGCAGGCGGTCCTTTGCGGCCATGGCGGGGTACGATTTCAGGCACCTCATCACGGATTCCGGGATCAGCGCGGACGATAAGGCTGCGTTTGAAGCGAAGGGGACCGAGGTCATCGTCGCTCCGGCGAGCTGAGGGCGGTGCCTAGAATCGCATCCTTGGCGCGTGGAGAACCGAGTCGTCAACATCCCTGGGCACCCACTGGCTGAACGGCAGATCCAGGCTGTACTGACCGTCGTCGTTCTTGATCAACGTGCGCAACTCCGCGTTCCCAGGGTTGTTCAGCGACTCGAAGTACTCCACTGTCCAATGGAACCAACGCATGCAGAACAGGCGCATGGTCAGCCCGTGTGTAACCAGCAGCGTGTTGGGGGCGTACGTGGGCTTCTGCCAGTGGCGGTACAGCGTCTCCATGAACGAGGACACGCGGTCGTAGACATCGGAACCTGACTCGCCTTCACGGAACCGGTAGAAGAAATGGCCGTAGAGGTTCCTCAACTCCTTCTGGTCCTCTATGTCTCCGGCGATCTGGAAATTGGCCCAGTCCTGTTCGCGGAGCCTGGGTTCCTCAATGACGCGCTCGATCAATGACCCCAGGTTGAGGGCTTCGAGGGTCTGATAGGCGCGCAGGTAGGGGGAGACGTACACGCAGACCTGCTGTCCGTCGAGCTTACGCCGCAGGCCCTCCCCGGCGATCCTGGCCTGCTCCATGCCCTGTTCGGTCAAAGGAATCCGGTAGTCCGGCACGCGGTTGTAGATGGACGTATCGGCGTTCGCCGCAGACTGTCCGTGCCGGATCATGAATATTCTCTCTGGGGCACCCATCCCACCAAGCATAGGGTGGGTACATGTTCCTTGCTTCCCGTCGGCGCCTGCGTGCCGAAGTGCTCATAGTTTTGGGCCTGTCCCTGGGTCAGTCGGCCGTTTACTCCGTGGTCCAGCTGCTGGACAAGTTGAGCCGTGCGCCCCTATCCGAAGCCACCTCGACGTTGAACAGATCGCAGAGCACACGGGAGTACTTCGATCTTACGTACCAGCTCTTGGACATCTTCTTCGCCCTGGTTCCTGTGGCCCTGGTGTTCTACTTCCTGTCGCTCCAGACCCCGGCGAACCGCGATGGCGAGGGTGGCTCCGCCTTCAGCAGGCTGGGTTTCAACTTGGCCCGGCCCGGAAAGGACGTGCTCCAAGGGCTGGGGCTCGCGGCGTTGATTGGCATCCCTTCCCTTGGCCTCTACGCGGCAGGACGGGCCCTGGGAATCACTACGGCAATCGTCCCCAGCGGCCTGGACGCCTACTGGTGGACCGTGCCTGTGCTGATCCTCTCCGCGATGCGTCACGCGATCGTGGAGGAAGTGATCGTGGTGGGCTACCTCATGGACCGCTTCGGAAAATTCGGCTGGAGCACTCCGGTCGCGATCCTGGTCAGTGCGGTCCTGCGGGGGAGCTACCACCTGTACCAGGGCTTCGGGCCCTTCGTGGGCAACGTGGTCATGGGGTTGGTCTTCGCCTGGCTCTACACCAAGACCAAACGCGTGATGCCGTTGGTGATTGCGCATGCCCTGCTGGACATCGTGGCTTTCGTGGGATTCAGCCTTTTTGGCAAGGCCGTTGGACTCGGCTGAGTGGTTAAAAGTATTCGGCCGCTATCGGCAGGTGACGTCATTGGCACCCGCTGACAGCGGCCGAAGCTTGTCCGGACAACTATGTCCGACGCCGGGATCTCCCCGGATCAAGGGAACGGTCAGATGGTGACTGCTCCGGAGGCGGTTTCGAACGTGACGGCCAGGATGCCCGGCGTGCCATGGGGAGCCATCCACTGGACTGCGACATCCTCCAGTGGCTTCTCCACCGGTTCACCCAGCCATTCCGTGACGCGTTCCGCCGAGCCTGCAATGGTGAGGCTGGACATCTTGACGTCGCTCTCGTAGACCCTGGACGGGTGCAGGGAGGGGTCGCCTTCCCACTTGAGCAGGTAGGGCACCTGGGGGTCGGCGATCAGGCCGAGGATGCCGATCTGCTGCCACACCAGTTCGCGGCCGTCGGGGAACTTGCGGTTGCCGGGGACTGCGGCGCGGCCGAGGCGTTCCTCGAAAGGTGCGAGGTCGTCAACGGCCACACACCAGCCCATCCAACCGCCGCCGGCTGCTGAGCGCGCACGGACTGCTTGGCCAAAGGGTGCTTTGTCGGAAGCGGGGTGGTCAAGGACCTCCACAACTTCCAAGTACTTGTTGTCCGCCAGGGGAATGATCATGTTCCGGGTGCCGAAGCGGGGGTGCACTCCACCCCGGACTGCGTCCACTCCCAGAGCCGCGGAAATTCGTTCGGTAGTGGCCAGAAGGCCATCTCGTTCACAGGCGTAAGAGACGTGATCCATGCGCATGGCTTCATCTTGGCACTTTGTGATCGGTGTCTCAGCTAAGTCTGTCCTTACCAAGATGGGATCTTACCTGGGGACGTCATGGAGTGTCGCAAATGACCCCAAAAATTCAGGCAACGTCACAAAGCTGTCCAAGCGCACGCACACTTCCTAGACTGGCCGCAGTTTGCTTCCCACTGTTAGTCCGCCGATCACATGCGTCACGAAGAGGAGAACTCCATGTCCCAAGGATGGTCTTTCGAAACCCGCCAAATCCACGCAGGCCAAGAGCCGGATGCCGCCACAGGGGCTCGTTCGCTGCCGATCTACCAGACCACGTCCTTCGTGTTCCCGAGTGCCGAGAGCGCCGCCAACCGCTTCGCCCTGGCCGAGCTCGCGCCGATCTACACCCGCATCGGCAACCCCACCCAGGATGCGGTGGAACAGCGGATCGCCAGCCTTGAAGGCGGACTGGGTGCGCTGCTGCTCAGCTCGGGCCAGGCGGCAGAGACCTTTGCCATCCTGAACATCGCCGAGGCCGGTGACCACATCGTGGCCAGTCCCAGCCTCTACGGCGGCACCTACAACCTGTTTGCCCACACGCTGAAGAAGTTCGGGATTTCGGTGACCTTCGTCGAGGACCCGGACAACCTTGCGCAGTGGCGCGACGCCGTGCAGCCGAACACCAAGCTTTTCTTCGGCGAGGTTGTCTCCAACCCGCGCCAGGACGTTCTGGATATCGAAGGCGTAGCCGGGGTGGCCCATGAAGCAGGCGTGCCGCTGATCGTCGACAACACCCTCTCCACCCCGTACCTGATCCGTCCCATCGAGTGGGGCGCGGACATCGTGGTCCACTCGGCCACCAAGTACCTGGGCGGACACGGTTCAGCCATTGCAGGGGTCATTGTCGATTCCGGCAACTTCGACTTCGGCAAGGATCCGGAACGCTTCCCGGGCTTCAATACCCCGGACCCCAGCTACAACGGACTGGTCTACGCCCGCGACCTCGGCAAGGACGGGGCCCTCGGCGCCAACCTTTCGTACATCCTCAAGGCCCGCGTCCAGCTGCTCCGCGACCTCGGATCTGCCGTGGCACCGTTCAACGCCTTCCTCATCGCCCAGGGCCTGGAGACCTTGAGCCTGCGCGTTGAACGGCATGTCTCCAACGCCACCAAAGTGGCCCAGTGGCTGGAAACCCATGACGACGTCGAATCGGTCGCCTACGCCGGTCTGCCGTCCAGCCCTTGGTACGAACGTGGCCAAAAGTACGGTCCCCGGGGCACGGGCGCAATCGTCGCGTTCAACATCAAGGGTGGCGTCGAAGCCGGAAAGCGCTTCGTGGACGGGCTGGGGCTGCACTCCCACGTGGCCAACATCGGCGACGTCCGCTCCCTGGTCATCCACCCGGCGTCGACTACGCACAGCCAGCTGACCCCCGAACAGCAGGTCGTCGCAGGCGTCAATCCGGGCTTGGTCCGCCTGTCCGTCGGCATCGAGCACGTCGACGACATCATCGCCGACCTCGAAGCCGGCTTCCGGGCGGCCAAGGGCGCTTGAGCGGGAAGCTTGCATGACAGGCTGATACCTCGGGGCTGCCGTCCGGATCGACGATTATTCGCCGGGCGGCAGCCCTGGGTGCTGTTTGGTGAATCAAAACGGCACCTAACGTCACACTGATGTCACATTCTTCGCCAGAAGGGTGGAGTTTTTCCTAGACTCTACGTATTAGGTCATGAGTGCCAGCAGATAGCCCCGGCTTGCTGGCCGGCAACCCTCCTTCCGCGGTGGGGTGCCCCGGGTGAGGACCTGGCCTGTCCGCACGCAAGGCGACAGGCAAGCGCGAGGTTAGGTATCAAAGGAATGACCATCACTGCTACAGCCCTTCCCAAATCCGGTGAAGCCGACGGAACAGTCAAGTACGCCGGCGTAGGACCGCTGGCACTTGAAGCCGGCGGCTATCTGCCCGACGTGGTGCTGGCCTACGAAACGTGGGGGCAACTCAACGCGGACCGCTCAAACGCTGTCCTCATCCAGCACGCTTTGACCGGCAGCACCCACGTGGCCCGCGGGGCCACGGATGAGGAAGGGTGGTGGGAGCAGCTCGTAGGGCCTGGTGCCACCATCGACACCAACAGGTACTTCGTCGTTTCGATCAACATCGTGGGTGGCTGCTACGGCAGCACCGGCCCGTCCTCGACAGCACCCGATGGCAAGCCGTGGGGTTCCCGGTTCCCGCTGATCACGCTGCGGGACAGCACCGAGGCCGAAGCCCGGCTCGCGGACGTGCTGGGCATTGACGCCTGGCACGCTGTCCTGGGCGGCTCCATGGGAGGAGCCAGGGCGCTTGAATGGGCCGTCACTTTCCCGGAACGGGTCCACCGTTGTGCGGTCATCTCGGTGGGCGCATACAGCACTGCCGAACAGATTGCCTTCGCCCAAGCCCAAACCCTGGCCATCCGACAGGACCCGCACTTCAACAACGGGGACTACTACGACGGCCAAGCACCGGAGCACGGACTGGCCCTTGCCCGCAGGATTGCGCACATCACCTACCGCTCCGCCCTGGAACTGGACCTGCGCTTCGGCCGGGAGGCCCAGCACCAGGAGACGCCGCTCGCTGCTGCGGTGCTGGGGGAGCGCGGGCGATACCAAGTGGAGAGCTACCTTGACCACCAGGGCACGAAGCTGGTCCGCCGCTTCGATGCCAACAGTTACATCGCCATCACCGAAGCCCTGATGTCCCATGACGTCACGCGCGGCCGGGGCACCCTGCAGGAAGCTCTCTCCCGTGCCACTGCCGACTTCTTCGTGGCTGCAGTGGATACGGACAGGCTGTACTTCCCGGCCCAGTCGAAGGAACTTGCGGCGGCACTTCCGGGCGATGTTCCCGTCCACACCATCGACGCGCCGATCGGCCACGACGGCTTCCTGACCGAGATCGGCCAGCTGTCCGGGCAGCTTAGAGGGGCTTTCTTCTCCTGAGCCTCAACGGCTTCGATGGTGCAGGAGGTCCTGTGTGCGGCTGATCAGCCGTTCATGATCTCCTGGCGCTGCTTCATGTAATCTTCCATGGCGATCTGGCCGTTGGTGAACTTCGCATCCAGTTCGGCCAGTTTCTTGGCTCGATAGCCTTGGGGTTCCGCCGCTGCGGTGGGGAAAGATGGGTTCGACGGCGGTGCGGCCTGCGGTGCCTCCTCCGCGGGGCGGATGACGGCGGGCCCGGGCTGATACCCAGGGTAGTTCTGCACAGGAGAATCAGGAGCGGGATAATTCTGGGCCGGGTAGTTTTGGGGTGGGTAATTCACCCCAGGGTAGCCCTGGGGTGGGTAACCAGGGCCGGGGAGGTTTTGCTGCCGATAGTCCGGACCCGGGAAGTTGCCGTTCTGCAGGCGGCGCGCCTTGGAGCGGTTGTACATGCGGATCCCCATCGGAATCAGCCACGAGCAGACGATGATCCAGAAGATCAGATTGTTCACAGTGCAAGCCTCCTAGGTCCTATCCCAGCTTAGCCCCGTGTGATCACGCCAGCTTTGTCTCCATTCCCAGGAACCGTCCGTAGCGGGCTGCCTCGGCTTCCAATGCGGCTTGCTCTTCCTTGGTAGCGGGCCTGGTCATGCGCACGTCGAGTTCGCAGACGCCGCCCTTGAAGCTGTGGCGCCACCATCCGGCCAGGCTGCCATCCAGAAGGACCACATGCATGGGGCCGTTATCTTCAGGGAAGTACGGTGCAGTGCCGCCCAGGTAATGGCGTGACTGCGAGTACCCCATCACGTACTCGTCGTAGCACTGGATGAGGTCAACGCGTGGGAGCACTGTACCCTCAGCGGGCGGGGCTGGAGCATGCAGGGCCTCAAGGTCATCCGGAACCAAGTAGAATTCCAGGTCATCGAAGAATGCCGGGGCCAAGGCTCCGGGTGATGTTTCCGCAGCGACGGTGAGTCCCAACTTCACGTCCTTCATGGTGAGCCCGGACCAGGCGGAGCAGTCCTTCACTGTGGCAGGCCCCCGACTGCTGAAGTACCGCAGGGCCAATTGCCCCAAGGCTTGCTCCCGCTCCGGGCCGGTGAGTGGCCCGGCAAACACCCCAGTCACGCGTTCTTCGAACAAGGCGTATGTCTGTTTCAGGGCACCGCCCGGCGAACGCACTGGAGCGCCGCTGACCAGGATGCCGCTGATTTCCGCGTGCATGAGGTGGTAGATGAATCCCAACCCTTTGCTGGGAAGGCCCGCGTCCGCCAACACCTCAGCCAGTTCGTCACGGGTCTTATGGCCGCCGTTCGCTACGGCCGCAGCCAGGATCCTGCTGCTGAGTCCGGCGGCTTCCTCGTCTACTCCGGTCTGGCGGTACATTCCTTTGTTGCCCTGGTGGAGCCGGGCGGCGGACAAGCCCATCAACCAGCCAAGATCGTCCCGGTGGACGAAGTGCCACGTGGGCCGCAGGATGTGGGTTCGCAGGATGGTTCCGTCTGCCACGTCCTGCTCAACGATGGCGGCAGTGCTCCCGGGTGTCCGCTGCGCCACAGTCCACCGGGCGTAGGGGAATTCCTGCGCCTGGACGGCAAGGAGGTTGCGCACGGCGTCCCCTGGACTGCAGGCAAGGGGAGGCCTCAACTGCTGGCGCCGCAGACGCAGCTGGCGGATCTGCTCTACCCGTTCCGAAGGATTAGTCGCCACGCAAGCCTGCCCAACCTGTCATTTCCACCCTAGCTGCTCTGTCCCCGCTAGCTGCGCGGCATCAAGGTGCCGCCGGCGCCGAAGACGGGTCCCGCCGTCGGGCGCTTTGGTGTGATGCCGTCGCCGGAGGACTGGTGCCTCAATCGGCGGATGACCCATGGAACAAAGTACTCACGGGCCCAGACGAGATCAGAGGAGCGGGCTTCGCGCCACGTCCGGGGCGGGAGGGGCTTGGGCATCAGCGGTTCCAGGGTGTGCTGGACGTTCAGCGCGTCCAGGACCATCATGGCGATGGTGTGATGGCCCAGGGGTGAAAAGTGCAGGCGGTCCGCGTCCCACATCTGTGAATCGGACAACTGCCGCAGGGACCACATGTCGGCGATGATGGCGTCGTGCCGGGCCGCGACTGTCCGCAGATTCTCGTTGTAGATGGCGACTTTGCCCCGGATCCGGCCCAGGACAGAGGACGCAGTGTCGGGTCCATTGAACAGCACCACGGTGGCCCCGCCGGAGCTTAGTTCGCCGACGGCGGCGTCGAGTTTTTCGGCCAGGAGGTCAGGATCGCCGCCCGGACGGATGAGGTCGTTGCCGCCGGCCGAAATGGAGATGAGGTCCGGTTGCAGCTCCAGGCAGGGACCCACTTGCTCATCGACGATCTGCTGCAGCAGCCGCCCACGGATCGCCAGGTTGGCGTAGGCAAAGTCCTCGTGTCCACGACCCAGCTCTTCAGCCACGCGGTCCGCCCAGCCGCGGTTGCCGCCGGGATTTGCAGGTTCGGGATCGCCGATGCCTTCTGTGAACGAATCACCCAGTGCCACGTAACGGCTCCAAGGGTGCGTTTGAACAGGTTCGCCAGGTTCCACTAAATGATTGTTCTCACTCACGCTCATATCCTGCCCCCTGACGCCCGACCTACGCCACCGTAGGTTGTTACTTGGGAGTAACTGCAAGAATGGAGCCATGACTGAAGCCCCCGTATTTCCCGCACCCGTAGTCCTCTGGTCCCACGACGAAGCCGAGCGCGCCGGCAAGCCCCTGCTGGTCCTGCTGCACGGCTACGGTTCCAACGAGGAGGACCTCTTCAGCCTGGCAGGCCTGCTCCCGGACGGCTTCGTGGTGGCCGCCCTCCGCGCACCGATGCCCACGGGGCCGGGCTTCACCTGGTTTCCGTTGACGGCTTCGATCGATTACTCCCTGGACGCAGTAAAGCTTGCCGCCGAGTACGCCTTGGACTGGCTGGACACGGTCAAGGCCAATCACTCCTCGGTGACGCTGCTTGGATTCTCCATGGGCATGGCGATGGCGACCACCATGCTCCGGTACCGACCCGCGGACTTCGCGGCCGTCGTCGGGCTTTCAGGTTTTGTGGTCGACGCCGGTGCTGACGCGGCCTTCCGCGATGACCAGTTGGACGGCTCTGTTCCGATGTTCTGGGGCCGTGACCAGCAGGATCCCGTCATTACCCAGGACAAGATCGAATACACGATGGGCTGGGTCCGGAAGCACGTGGACCTCACCAAGGTGCTGTACACAGGGATGTGGCACGGGATCAACCAGCAGGAAATCGGCCACGTAGGGGAGTTCCTCACCCACAAGGTCCTCCACGGTTGAGTTTTTGTACACATAACGCGCCTAAAAGACGTTCTTAAGCGCGTTATGTGTACGAAAACTCCGGGGGTTAGGCGGTGGTGATCCTGACCGTCTGTCCGTTGACGGTTACGGTATCGCCGGCATGGAGTTGGCGGCCGCGTCGCTCGTCGATTTCTCCGTTGACCTTGACCAGGCCGTTCTTGATGAGCTCCGCGGCCTCCACGCCGTCCTCCACCAGGTTGGCGAGCTTCAACAGTTGGCCCAGGCGGATCATGTCGTCGCGGATAGGAATCTCTTCGATTTCGGGGTTGCTCATACAGCAATGATGCCTGAAGTAGTGTGGTGACGGTGCCGCAGCCTTCTCCCCGTCCCACCCTTCCCTTGGCCGTTGGCCTCATACTGGCCCTGGTGACCGGCTTGGTGTTGCCGATTCAGGGACGCATTAACGGAGCCTTGAGCGCTGTCCTGAACGACGGCATTGCTGCAGCCGTCGTGAGTTTCACCACAGGACTGGTGGTGATTGCGGTGATCTCGATGAGCACGCCAAAGGGCAGGGCCGGGCTGCGGAGGATCGTACCTGCCGTCCGCAGCCGCAGCTTCCCGCCTTTCTACGTGCTGGCTGGCGGCGTCGGAGCCTTTTTTGTTTTCGCGCAGTCGTACACCGTGGGCCTTTTGGGCGTGGCCGTGTTCACGGTGGCCTCGGTGACCGGCCAGACCCTCAGCGGGCTGTTGGTGGACCGGCTCGGCATTGCACCAGGCGGCAAGCGCTCCATCACCGGACTTCGGGTGCTGGGCAGTATCCTCACCGTGGCGGCTGTCGCGTGGGCCGTTTCGCCGCATTTCGGCGCGTCCACCGACGTCGGCATGATGGTGTTGCCGATCCTTTTGCCACTTCTCGCGGGATTTTTGATGAGCTTCCAGCAGGCCATGAACGGAACGGCCACCGTGCACTACGGCACGCCACTGGCCACAACGGTGGTCAACTTTTTGGCGGGATCCGTGGTGCTGTGGATTGCCTGGCTGATCAAGGCCCTGGTCACGGGAACCGGCAACCCCTTGCCCGCCGAGTGGTGGTACTACCTTGGCGGTCCGCTGGGCTGCATCGCGATCGGCCTGGCGGCCTTGCTGGTCCGCAGCCTCGGCGTGCTGATCACCGGCTTGGGCATGATTGCCGGGCAGCTGTTGGGGTCGTTGATGCTCGACGTCGTGATCCCCACTTCCGGTACGGTGGTCGCCTTGCCCACGGTGTTGGGCACGGTTCTGACCCTTGCCGCGATCATTGTGGCCACTTTGCCGTGGCCGAAGGGAGCATTCGCACGGAGAGGTGCGGCGAAAGGCCGGTAGGGTAGGAGACAGCAAATTTCCCCCAACACCCCGCCGGGCGACCTTGTCCGGAACCGGGGCCAACCACCCGCGGACCGCACCCAGCGGCCCTGTAGAACAAATGGAGTTACCCATGGCAGCAAAATCCGTCCTTGACCAGGTCATTTCCCTCTCCAAGCGCAGGGGCTTTGTCTTCCAGGCCGGTGAAATCTATGGTGGCTCCCGCTCTGCATGGGATTACGGTCCCCTCGGTGCGGAACTGAAGGAAAACATCAAGCGCCAGTGGTGGCAGAGCATGGTCCGCGGCCGCGAAGATGTCGTGGGCCTTGACTCCTCGGTTATCCTTCCCCGCCAGGTATGGGAAGCTTCCGGCCACGTGGAGGTCTTCTCGGACCCCCTGGTTGAGTGCCTTTCCTGCCACAAGCGCTACCGCGCGGACCACCTCGAAGAAGAATACGAGGAAAAGAAGGGCCGCCCTCCCGAGAATGGCCTGGCTGACATTGTTTGCGCCAACTGCGGCACCCGCGGACAGTGGACCGAGCCCCAGGAATTCTCGGGCCTCCTGAAGACCTTCCTCGGCCCTGTAGCCAGCGAAGAAGGACTGCACTACCTCCGTCCGGAAACGGCACAGGGCATCTTCGTCAACTTCAACAACGTGCTCACCACTTCGCGGAAGAAGCCGCCGTTCGGCATCGGCCAGATCGGCAAGTCCTTCCGTAACGAAATCACGCCCGGTAACTTCATTTTCCGCACCCGTGAGTTCGAACAGATGGAGATGGAGTTCTTCGTCGAGCCGGGCACGGACGAAGAATGGCACCAGTACTGGATGAAGGAGCGCATGTCCTGGTACCGGGACCTGGGCATCCGCGAAGAGAACCTCCGCTTCTTCGAGCACCCGCTTGAGAAGCTCAGCCACTACTCCAAGGGCACCACGGACATCGAGTACCGCTTCGGTTTCCAGGGCTCCGAGTGGGGCGAGCTGGAAGGTATCGCCAACCGCACGGACTTCGACCTCTCCACGCACGCCAAGGCTTCCGGCACGGACCTGAGCTACTTCAACCAGGCAACCAACGAGCGCTACACGCCATACGTGATTGAGCCCGCCGCCGGCTTGACCCGCTCCTTCATGGCCTTCCTGATCGACGCGTACACCGAAGACGAGGCACCCAACGCCAAGGGCGGCGTCGACGTCCGAACCGTGCTGAAGCTCGACCCGCGACTGGCCCCGGTCAAGGCCGCAGTCCTGCCGCTGAGCCGCAACGAGGACCTCTCGCCGAAGGCCAAGGCGTTGGGCGCCCAGCTGCGCAAGAACTGGAACATCGACTTTGACGACGCCGGTGCCATCGGCCGCCGCTACCGTCGCCAGGACGAAATCGGTACTCCGTTCTGCATCACCGTTGACTTCGACACCCTCGAAGACCAGGCCGTGACCATCCGCGAGCGCGACACCATGAGCCAGGAACGCGTTTCCTTGGACAAGGTTGAAGGCTACCTGGCTGCACGCTTGATTGGCGCCTAGCCGTGGCACTGGAATACCGCGAATGGAAGGAAGGCGACGACCTCGCCCTCCTGGAAGTCTGGGGTGGTCCTGAGACCCTCCCGGCCGAGCAGTTCCGTGCTGCCCTCGCGCCCTCTAGCAACCAGCCCTGGCGGCGGTGCATCGTGGCCGAGGATGTCGTGGACGGAGTGCGGATTCCTGTTGCGGCCGGCGTGGTCCACGAGGCCTCGCTTCACCCGGAGCGGCTCTGGGCCTACATCGAGGTTGCCAAGGACCACCGCCGCGAAGGTGTCGGTGCCACCCTGCTGACCATGCTTCGCGCCGAAGCCGGGAACTCGCCGTCGGGCGTTTCGAAGCTTCGCAGCAAGGTAGAGCCGGACACGGCAGGTGCGGCGTTCGCTGCCGCTGCCGGGCTTGCCCCCATCCAGCGTTCCCAGCTGGTGGTGGTGAATCCGGAACCGCTCCCGCTTCCGCGGTTCGGCGATGGCTCCGAAGAAGCCGCGTCCGAGCGCGTGGAGGACCTGGCTACCGGTTCAGTTGAGTTGAGCGAGGCCGTGGGCAAGTACTACACCCACGTCCACCACTGGGACAGCCCGGGGGAGCTCAGCGTCGCCACTGTCCAGCGCCTCTTCCTGCATGACCTGACCGGCGCCCATGGTGCGATCGTGCTGCGTGCACCGAAGGCGAGTGCCTTAGGCCAGGGCGTTCCGGCCAGCCGCAAGGGCAGGATCCAGGCGTTCGCCATCAGCTACGCGCAGGGCGACTCCGAGGAACCGTCGGACGTCTTCCTGGGCCATGACCCCAGCTTGTCGGCCGAGGACGCTGCCTTTGCCGTTCGGGACCTGTTGGCCCTCATCGCCTACCAGCACCCTGTGCTGCTGGAAGTTGACGAGTCCATGACAGCCCTGCGGACTGTCCTTGAGCCTTTGCTGGAATCCGGCAAAGCCCATGTCCGCGGCGCGGATACGTTGATTGTGAGCGACTGACCGGTTTCCACCGAAGTCATCGAGCACTGCTGATCCTGTTCGGCCCATGGTTCATGGGCCGGGCAGGATTCGCTTTTTCCGGGTCCTTGCCAAAGGTTCTTGACGCGGCCAAAGCTCAGGAGTAGTCCTATCGAAGTAAGCCCCCACGCCGTCACGAACAGGGGGAAAAGCGTGAGGAAAGTCCGGTCTCACGGCTGAATCGATGGTAAGCACTATGAACCCAACCGCCCTCGACGGACTGCGGGAACAGTTGCGCGGGCAACTCGTCACTCCCGAAGATCCTGACTACGACGCAGCACGTGCCGTCTTCAACGCCATGGTGGACAAACGCCCTGCCGGTGTCATCCGCGTAGCGCAGGTTTCCGATGTTATCGCCGGCGTGAATTTCGCCCGTGAAAATTCCTTACCCCTGGCCATCAGGGGAGGCGGACACAGCGCTCCCGGCTTTGGCACCTGGGACGACGCACTGGTACTGGACTTCGTTAACCGCACCGGGGTCCGGGTGGATCCCCAACGTTCCAGGGCCCGGGCCGAGGGCGGGACGACGTGGGCCGACTTCAACCACGCCACCCATGCTTTCGGACTCGCGACCACCGGAGGAATCGTGGGTTCAACCGGTGTGGCGGGCCTGACGTTGGGCGGAGGGATCGGGTACCTCGCCAGGAAGTACGGGTTGTCCTGCGACAACCTCGTCTCTGCAGATGTCGTCACAGCGGACGGAAACTTCCTGATCGCCAGCGACGAACAGAATGAAGACCTGTTCTGGGCGATACGGGGCGGCGGGGGCAACTTCGGCGTGGTGACGTCCCTGGAGTTCGAACTCCATCCCGTGGACATGGTCCATGCCGGGATCATCATTTACGGCGCTGAGAACATCCCTGCAGTGGCCAGGTTCTACCGTGACTACATTGCCTCCGCGCCCGAAGAGTTCGGGGCGTTCCTGGGCTTCCACCAAGGACCGCCGGTGCCCTTCCTTCCCGAGGAGTGGCACGGAAAGGCAGTGTGCGTTGTAGTGGGAATGTGGACGGGCGACCCCGCTGAAGGGGACGCACGCTGGCAGCCTTTCCTGGAGGCCGCACCTGTGGCTGGGTCCATGGTGGGACCCATGCCGTATCCGGCACTCAACGTTGCCTTTGACGGACTTAACCCCAAAGGCATGCACGGCTATTGGAAGGCCAATTTCCTGCGCGAGCTCAACGACGGCGCAATCGCTGCCCACGCCCAATTCGGGGCCACCGTGACCAGCATGAACACCGCGGTCCACGTCTATCCCATCGATGGGGCTGTGCACCGGGTTTCCGTTCAAGACACCGCCTTCGCCCACCGCGACATGAAGTTCTCCCCGGTCATCGCAACCCAATGGCCCGATCCAGCAGATAATGAAGCCAACATCGCCTGGACCCGCAGGTACGCTGCAGCGCTGGCACCTCACTCGGAAGCCGGCGGATATATCAACTTCATGGACTCGGAGGACCAAAACCGGATCGCGGACAATTACGGACCCAACTGGGAGAGGTTGGTCGCTGTCAAAACCAAATACGACCCCGACAACCTCTTCCGCGTCAATCAGAACATTCCGCCGGCCTGAGACGGGAGCACCCTGCTGTCCACGTAGGCTTAACCCATGAGGTTTTGCAGCTGATGGGCCACAGTCACTCCCACGGTCATCCTGAAGGTTTGGAACCAAGCCCACAGGCGGTCGCGTCCCGCAAACGGGCCAATTGGCTGCTGGCGGCGGTGCTGGTTCCATTGGGCGTACTGACGCTCGTGGCGATGCTGCTCATGTGGCCCTCGGGCAGCCGGGAGGGAATCAACTTTTCAAGTCCCTACCAGGCAGCACCCGGCGTGACTTTTGATACTGGCAGGATCCAGAGCGTGGTGGTGGAAAGCTGCACGCAGACCGGCCAAAACATCTCGGGCCAGAACAGCAGCGCCCAAAACCAAACCGGCCAAAACCAGAACCAGGCCGGCGGCTCCCAGTGCACCTTCGCTTTCACCGTGCCGGACAAGGGCGGGGACGCGGTAAAGGTGGTCATAAACCCTGATGTGGCAATGTCGCACGGCGTGGATGTGGGCGACTTGATCCGTTACCTGAACCTTTCCGGGGTCCAGGGCACCAATGCGGGCAACGGGGCCCCGGCGTACGTCTTCGTTGATTTCGTTCGCAACATCCCCATTGCCGCATTGGCCGTGTTGTACGCGGTGGTGGTGATTGCGGTGGCCCGTTGGCGTGGCTTCCGCGCGCTCCTGGGCCTGGTGGGTGCCTACTTCGTGCTGGTCAGCTTTATCCTGCCGGGTCTCGTGGAGGGCAAGCCGCCTCTCTTGCTGGCGTTGGTGGGGTCGACGGTGATCATGATCGGGGTCCTCTACTTCGCCCACGGATTCTCGGCACGAACATCGACGGCGTTGCTGGGAACCATTTTCGGGCTTGGTATCACCGCGTTGCTCGCCGCTTGGGCCACCGATGCAGCCAACCTCGCCGGAGTAGGAAATCACGACGCCGCGACGCTGGTGAATATGTCGCCCCAAATTTCCATCTCCGGAATCATCCTCTGCGGCCTCATCATTTCCGGCCTGGGCGTCCTGAACGATGTCACCATCACCCAGTCCTCGGCCGTATGGGAGCTCTACGAACTCGCACCGAACACCAGTGCGCGGAAGCTGTTTTCCTCGGCCATGCGGATTGGCCGGGACCACATCGCGTCCACGGTGTACACCATTGCGTTCGCGTACGCGGGTGCAGCCCTTCCCATTCTGATCATCGTGATGCTGTACGACCGCCCCTTGGCTGAAGCGCTCACCAGCGCGGAACTGTCCGAGGAAGTCATCCGCACCCTTGTGGGCTCCATCGGCTTGGTTCTCGCCATCCCGGTCACCACGCTCATTGCTGTCCTGGTGGTCAAAGCCACCGGCATGAAGCGATTCGCCGCAGCCGGCGGACCGACCGTAAGTGCCGACGACCTTGACGATACCGGCGCGCTGGCCGCGGCCGCCGTCGTCGGGGGTTCTGAACAGGACGACAGGAACGACGCCGGTCTGCGGCCGGGTGCCGGCAACAGACAGGGCGCCGATCACACTACGGCACGGCCGGGAAGCCGGCGCGCGCAGCGCGAAGCCGAGCGCCGGGGCAGCGATTGACCCAGTGACATTTATCATCTCCAACTGATGACACCCAGTACGGGTGCGCGGACACGGGCCGAAGCGGTGCGCTTTGCAGGGGGGAACGGTTGGCTGCTGTGAGCGTGCCGGCCACCGATTTGCCCTGATTTGCAACAATGGATGGGTGACTGTAGTAGCAACGCCTCCCACTCCCAAGCTCGAGCTTCCGCCTTTGCAGCTCGGCGGGATCACCGTGGACACCCCGGTGATCCTTGCTCCCATGGCCGGAATCACAAACTCTGCCTTCCGCAGGCTCTGCCGTGAGTACGGTGGCGGCCTGTACGTGGCTGAGATGGTGACCTCGCGCGCCTTGGTGGAGCGGACGCCGGAATCGCTGCGGATCATTTCGCACGACGACGAGAAGGTCCGCTCCGTGCAGCTCTACGGCGTGGACCCGGTAACGGTTGGCGCCGCTGTGCGCATGCTCGTCGAGGAAGACCGCGCAGATCACATCGACCTCAACTTCGGTTGCCCGGTCCCCAAGGTCACGCGCCGCGGGGGAGGCTCGGCCCTGCCGTGGAAGATCGACCTCTTCACTTCCATCGTCCAGACCGCAGTCAAGGAAGCGTCCAAGGGCGGCATCCCGCTGACCATCAAGATGCGCAAGGGCATCGATGAGGACCACCTGACCTACCTCGACGCTGGCCGGATTGCCCGTGACGCCGGAGTCGCCGCCGTCGCCCTGCATGGCCGCACAGCCGCGCAGTTCTATTCCGGCCAAGCCGACTGGTCCGCCATTGCCCGCCTTCGTGAGGCCCTCCCGGACATCCCGGTGTTGGGCAACGGCGATATCTGGTCCGCCGAGGACGCCGTCCGCATGGTCCGGGAGACCGGCGTCGACGGCGTGGTGGTGGGCCGCGGCTGCCAGGGCCGTCCCTGGCTTTTCGGGGACCTGCAGGCTGCCTTCGAGGGCAAGGATGAACGTCACCGCCCCGGGCTGCGTGAGGTTGCCGAAGGCGTCTACCGTCACGCCGAACTCATGGTGGAGACGTTCGGGAACGACGAATACAAGGCGCTCCGCGAGATCCGCAAGCACATGGCCTGGTACTTCAAGGGCTATGTGGTGGGTGGGGAGCTGCGCGCCAAACTGGCCACGGTGCCCACCTTGGAAGTCCTGCGTGAACTGCTCGAGGAACTGGACCTGGATCTTCCGTATCCGGGCGTCGACTCCGAAGGTCCCCGGGGCCGTGCGGGGTCCCCGAAGAGGCCTGCCCTGCCGAAGGACTGGCTGGAAAGCCGTCAGCTGAACGCGGAACAGAGCGCGGATATCTCGGCGGCAGAGCTGGACGTTTCGGGCGGCTAGCCTCACACGTGTAAGACTGGCTCAAGAAGCTCCACACCACGGCGCTTGAAGGAGGCAGATACCCATGGGAACCGAAGCAACGCTTGGCCGCAGCGGAACAAGCCACGATTTCGTGCTGGCCATCCCCGGATACTCCGAGGCAGACACTGCCCGGTGGGTTGAAGAGCCACGCAAGAGCAACTACCGCTCGGACTTTGAGCGGGACCGTGCCAGGGTCCTGCATTCCTCAGCGCTGCGCCGCCTCGGAGCCAAGACGCAAGTCGTGGCTCCGGACACCGACGACTTTGTCCGCACCCGGCTGACCCACAGCCTGGAAGTTGCCCAGGTGGGCCGCGAACTGGGCCGTTCCCTGGGATGCGATCCGGATGTCGTGGATACCGCGTGCCTGAGCCATGACCTCGGACACCCTCCCTTTGGCCATAACGGCGAATCAGCCTTGAACGAGGTTGCACACACCATTGGCGGCTTCGAAGGCAACGCCCAAACGCTCCGCCTGCTGACCCGTCTCGAGCCCAAGGTGCTCGCCGCCGACGGCAGGCCGGCAGGGCTGAACCTGACCCGGGCCAGCCTGGACGCTGCGTCCAAGTACCCGTGGTCCGCCGTCGACGCCCCCGTCATCCATGGTCACCGCACCAGCAAGTTCGGCGCGTATGAGGACGATTTGCCCGTGTTCGAGTGGTTGCGCGAAGGCGCGCCTGGGAACCGCTCCTGCATCGAGGCCCAGGTCATGGATCTGGCCGATGACATCTCGTACTCGGTCCACGACGTTGAAGATGCCATCGTGGCCGGGCACTTCCAGCTGAAGTGGATGGAGAACCCGGACCACCGGGCCCGGGTGGTGGGCTACACCAAGCAGTGGTACCTCCCGCACAACGACCCCGCGGAAATCGATGCTGCGCTGGCCCGCCTGGAGGCCACCAACGTCTGGGTCCGCGAAGCCGATGGCAGCCGCAAATCCATGGCCGCGCTCAAGGACATGACCAGCCAGTTGATCGGCCGTTTCTGCCAAAGCGCCATGGAAACAACCCGTGACCACTTCGGCCCGGCCAACCTCACCCGCTATGACGCCGAGCTCATGGTTCCGGAGGAAACCGTTACCGAGATTGCGGTACTTAAGGGCTTGGCCACCACGTTCGTCATCTCCACCGACCACCGCCAGCCGGTGTACGAGCGCCAACGCGAAGTGCTGCACGCACTGGTGGGCGTTTTGAACGCCACAGGTGACCGTCACCTGGAGCCGATGTTCGCCGCGGACTGGCGGGACGCCGTCGACGACGGTGCGCGTCTGCGCGTCGTGATCGACCAGGTGGCCTCCTTGACGGACGTCTCTGCCCTGGCCATGTACGAGCGACTGGTCGGCAGCCTCCCGTCGCTGTGGTAGGACCTCCGGGCGGACAGACTAGGATGGACTAGTGGCTGGCCTGATCAAACGTGAAGATATCGACGAAGTACGCCAGCGCACGGACATCAAGGAAGTTGTTGACGGTTACGTCACCCTCAAGGGCGCCGGGCTGGGCAGCTTCAAAGGACTGTGCCCCTTCCACGACGAGCGCTCACCCTCCTTCACCGTCCGGCCCCAGGTAGGCCGGTACCACTGCTTCGGCTGCGGTGAGGACGGCGATGCCATTTCCTTCATCCAGAAAATGGACCATAGCTCCTTCCATGAAGCCGTGGAAAAGCTCGCCGCACGGATCGGTTACGAACTACGCTACGAAGACGGCGGCACCGGTCCCAGCCGCGAGGAAGTCGGCAAGCGCCAGCGCCTGTTGGACGCCCACAAGATCGCCGATGAATTCTTCAGGGCCCAGCTTCTGACTCCGGGCGCCGCGGAGGCCCGGAACTTCCTGGACGGACGCGGCTTCGACCGCGCTGCGGCCGAGCACTTCTCCGTGGGCTACGCACCACAGGGCTGGGACGCCTTGCTCAAGCACCTGCGTGGGCGGGGCTTCACGGATGCGGAGTTGAAGCTCACGGGCATGTTTTCCGAGGGCAACCGCGGCATCTATGACCGTTTCCGCGGCCGCCTCATCTGGCCCATCCGCGACATCGCCGGCGACACCATCGGCTTTGGCGCGCGCAAGCTCTACGAGGACGACCAAGGCCCCAAGTACCTGAACACACCCGAAACCACGCTCTACAAAAAGTCCCAGGTCCTCTATGGCATCGACCTCGCCAAGCGGAACATCGCCAAGGACCGCCAGCTGGTTGTGGTGGAGGGGTACACGGACGTCATGGCCTGTCACCTCGCAGGAGTCACGACGGCGGTGGCGACCTGCGGTACTGCCTTCGGTACCGAACACATCAAGGTTGCCCGGAGGCTGCTTTCGGACGACGGCAGTGGGGGAGAGGTCATCTTCACCTTTGACGGTGACGCGGCAGGCCAGAAGGCGGCCCTGAGGGCTTTCGAGGAGGACCAGCGCTTCACGGCCCAAACCTACGTCGCAGTGGAACCCTCCGGGGCCGATCCCTGCGATCTTCGCCAGCTCAAGGGTGATGCCGCGGTCCGTGAGCTCATCGGCACGCGGAAACCGCTCTTCGAATTTGCCATCAGGGCCACCCTGAGGCGGCACAACCTGGATACCGTGGAAGGCCGCGTGGCAGCGCTGAGGGAGGCGTCCCCGGTGGTCGCCCAGATCCGGGATTCTGCAACGAGGCCCGAATACACGCGCAACCTTGCCGGTTGGCTCGGAATGCCCATTGAGGAAGTCAGCCGTTACGTTGGCGCGGCCGCGAAGCGCGGACCTGCCGGCAACGGCGCCGGTCCTGCCGGGCAGGCGCCAGCCGCGGCAGCACCGCCGTCGGGCATGCCGGTCTTCCAGCGCCCCAACCCCGGTGACCCGGTGGCGGGCATGGAACGACAGGCCCTCGAAGTGGTGCTCCAGGATCCTGCTGTCCTGGGCGGAATGGCGTGGGACCGCTTTGCGGCTTCCCTCTTTTCGACTCCGGCTTACGCGGCCATCCATGCTGCCATCCGCGCAACGGGACTTGCCCACGCGGCCGACGCTGTGTCCTGGGTGGAGCAAATCAGGCAGGAAGTACCGGAACCGCTGCGCAACCTGGTGTCCGAGCTCGCTGTGACTCCGCTGCCGGCCAGCACTCCCGAAGCCATGCAGCGGTACTGCCGCGATATTCTGGCCCGCCTCTTTGAACTCCAGATCACCCGCATCAAGGCAGACAAGATGGGGCAGCTCCAGCGGCTCGATGCGGCAGCCTATCCGGAGGAATTCCAGCGGCTGAACCGCGAGCTGATGCAGCTCGAAATGGAACGAAGGGCCCTGCGTTCGGAGGGCTGAGAACCTCGATTTCGTTTTCCGGCAGCCCCCTGTTAAGCTAGTAACCGCTTCATTCCTCCGTAGCTCAATTGGCAGAGCATTCGACTGTTAATCGAAGGGTTACTGGTTCAAGTCCAGTCGGAGGAGCGCACAATACCCCCGTTCCGGTCAGCCGGAACGGGGGTATTTTTTATACCCCCAGGGGGTATTTTCGCTCGATTTCACATCCCGTAAAACCTTTGCTAAAGTCATAACCGCTTCATTCCTCCGTAGCTCAATTGGCAGAGCATTCGACTGTTAATCGAAGGGTTACTGGTTCA
The DNA here is from genome assembly GCF_042667405.1 of Paenarthrobacter sp. NPDC057355. Lineage (NCBI taxonomy): Bacteria > Bacillati > Actinomycetota > Actinomycetes > Micrococcales > Micrococcaceae > Paenarthrobacter > Paenarthrobacter sp. NPDC057355. The sequence goes on from NZ_JBHVAL010000012.1 coordinate 100,824, forward strand.
AGTCCAGTCGGAGGAGCAAAAGGACCCCGTACCGGCTTCACTGCCGGTGCGGGGTCCGCTGTTTAAACGAAATCCATCTCCACCTGCAGGAAGCGTGAGGCTTCGGCCACGGCTGCCATGAAAGAATCCTGCTCGGTAGGAGGAGTCCGGGGTTCCCGGGGATGCCACTCATGGGGTGCTGAATAGACCCGGGTGAAGCCGCCGCCTGGAGGGGCGTAGAAGATCCCGAACCGCTGTACGGGCCACTCCGGCGATGTTTCAGGTGCTACCAGCAGGGCGGCGTCCGTTTCCGGGTTGTACCACTGGGCGATGGGCCTTCGGCGGTCGTCGGTGAACAGTCCGCCTGCGTACAAAGCGGCCGACGGCGGACTGGTCACCGAGCACAGGCGGTCCCACCACAGCGGAAGGATGCGGTCATCCTTGCGTTGCCACGGTGCCGGAAACGGGTTCAGCTCTTGCCAATGTGGCACATCTCAACTTTATCGCCGGAGGGTGGCCGCGAAAAGGGCAGCAGTCAGCGGGACAACCCCAGGCGCGGATACAGCACGTCGAAGCCCTTCTCAAGGCCTGCATTCAACGCAAGACCCACGTGTCCGCCGTTGGGAACCTCGTAGTACGTCACCGTCATTCCGGCTGCTTTAGCAGCGGCTGACACGGATTTCGCGGCAGCCACGTAGACGGGGTCGTCCGAGCCCGCCGTGAAGACGGCCGTGGTGTCCGGGAAGTGTTTGCCCTTCATGATGTTGACGGGCTTTTGGGCATCGTAGGCGGACTGGTTGCCGGCAAAGATATCCAACAGGTTCCCCGCAGGGTCTTCGGCCCCGGGGAATTCCTCACCCGAGATGTCCACGACGTTTCCCCACATGTCCGGGTACTTGACCGCGAACGAAATCGCGCATTGGCCGCCATTGGAATAGCCGGCGATGGTCCAGTGGTCCCTGTCGGGAAGGATGTTCAAGTTGGCCTTGGCCCAGTTCACCACGTCCTGGTTGATGTACTTCTCCACATTTCCGTATTTGGCGGTGTCAAGGCACAGCGTGTCATCCTGGTCGGGGCCGATCTGGTCGGCAACGATGGCGATCGGTGCCAGGCCGTTGTTCTTCGCCGCGAGGTCATCCAGGGCGGCTGAGACGTACTGCGGGTCAGGCAGGCCCGGCTGGCCCATCATGAGGACGAACAGGGGGAGCCGTGGTGGATTTGCTGTCAGCGCGGCCGGCGGGAGGTAGATGCCTGCAGGGCGGGCATTGAAACCGGAAGTCGTGGCAGGGATGACCTGAGTCCCAACCTTGCCGCGGGCCGGCACGTCCGCCGGAGGCCTCCAGTTTTGCCATAGTGGTCCGGCCGGGATGGAACTATCCGGGTTGGGCTTTTTCAGTTCGATGACGTCCTCGGTGGAGATCCCCAACGCTGAGCCCAAGGTGTTGTTCAGCCCGAACTCGGCATTGATGCCCAAGGCCGCCGCGATGACGAAAACAGGGACCGACACTCCGGCAACCACCTTGCGCCAGGGCCGGCTGCGGAAGAAACTCACAGCGGCCAAACCCAAGGCTGCGAAACAGCTGATCGACCAGAACCACACCCGTGGCGTCAGGCCCACGTGAAAGACGTCCATCACGTCCTCCACGATCCACACTGTAAACCACCCCAGCAGCCCGGCCACCACGATGGCGGTCATGGCCGTGCGCACCCACCGCGCGGACGGCCTCAGGAACAGCACCAGGAAGAATGCCACGGCGATGATCCCGGCAGCGGCCAGGACTGCGGGGCTGGTGATCTCGAGTTTCAGGATGTCATTCATCGGTGCGCCGCCCGTCAGGCTTCATGCGGCGGGCTCCCTGACGACCATCTGCCGCAGCAGGCCGGCGCTCTGGGTGGGCGACAGTCCGGGGAGGTAGGCGGAACCGACCGCCAGTCCGATCGAAGGCAATGCAAGAGGATCCTGATAGTACATGTACAGGGTGCGGTGCTCGGGCTGGAAGCGTGATTTGAAGGCCGCCAAGGACTTGAAGCCATACATCGGCTCCAGGGCGTTCCCCAGGAGCGCCAGGACCCGGTCCAGGGAGCTGCGGTCACCTTCGACATTCCCGGCGCCGGCATTGGCCAAGGGAGAGCCGGAGAGGGAGATCTGCGGAACCTCTTCCTTGAAGTGCGTCACGGCGGAGGCAATGAGGAATTCCATCACGCCTTTGAAACCCGTGGTCCGGCGCCTCATGAAGTCCAGGGTCCAACCGGAGATGCTGCCATCGCGGAACACGGGAAGCCAGCTGGTCACTCCATGGACCAAACCGTCGTCGTCCACAGCCACGCAACACAGGACTTCCGGATCCTTGAGCTCGTTCAATCCACCCAGGGTGAAGCCCATCTCCGGGAGCGCTTTGTCGGACACCCACTCTTCGGAGATTTCAGCCAACTGGGCCCTGATCCCTGGCGGCATGGCCCCGTAGTGGTACCAAAGGTCTTTGATGGAGAGCTTGTCTGCCCGGTTGAGGGCGGTCCGCACGTTCTGCCATTCCTTGCCCTTGAATGTCATGGCCTGGACATTGAGCAGCGTCTCTTCGGCGACCTCCAGCTTCCTGAAGCCGTGGGGGAGCAGCGGCCCATCAAGGCCGGAATCAGCGGAGTAGAAGCACGGGATCAAGCCCAGCGTGGAACAGTGCGACACGAACCCAACGGCTGCCTCGTCGTGATGGCTGGCGGCACCGTAGGGCCCTGCAACTGTCAGGGCTACCCCGTTGTGGACCTGGTAGGCCACGCCTGCCATCCTGTCGGGGGTGAACCAGTACTGGTTGTTGTCCCACAGCGCCATCCAGGACAGCGTGCCGCCGCCTTGGTGCAGGAGCTCGCGGGTGTGCCCCAGATCGGCTGCAGGATCGGTGGTGATCATCTTGAAGCGGCGGTAGTTGTTCAGGACCAGCACCAAAATGACGAGCCAGATGACCACCCCGCCCAGACCGTAGAGCACAGTGCTCACAAGACCCTGCGGCAGGGCAACAACGAACGGAACAGGGAAGGGGACCAGAATGTGCGTCAGCTGCCCGGCAAGGTCCCACAGGGAAGATTGGCCCGCATTGCCCTCCAGGAACCAAAACGCTGCATACAGGGCCACTGCGGTGAGTGCCAGAACCAGGGCGGCCCGGCCCAGCGTACGGTATCCGGCGTCGCTGGATTCCACCCTGAAGCGGTGTCTGTTGGCCAACAGCAGCGCCACGATGATGATGGGCGCGAGGACCGCCGGGACGACATACAGCAACAGGTAGGCCCAGTCCTCATCGCCTATGGTGACTTCCGGATCGAAGACGTACTGGACAATCGCCAGGATGGTCACCGCCACCAGGTACAGCTGGATGACCAACGTCAGGCGATAGGCGAGGCGGCGTCCACGGCGAAGGCCTTCAGCGCAAACCAACAGCAGGAGAACGGGGATCGTGGTCAGAATCGCCGCACCGAAGCTGCGGACGCCCACGACGTTTTGCAGGGCCACGCAGTTTGACTCGTTTCTGCAGGCTTCCTGTACCTCATCGACGTCAGGACTGGCTTGGAGCATCACCTCCGAAACCACCGAGAGGGGGCCGACTTCCCAGGTGCCGGTGAGTTGCGTCAGCAAGGGACCCAGAGCGAAAACGCCAACTACAGTGCCCACCAGGAACCGCGTTTCACGGAGGCTGGAGGATCGGAAGGAGCCTCCGCTTCTGTGGAATATGACAGACTGGACGGCCCATCCGGCGACGACGCCAATGACGGCGCCCGCAAGTGCCTGCAACGTCTGGGCAACACCAACGAACAAAGCGAACATCAACGTCGCGGCAAGCAACCATGTGCGGAGGCGGCGACGCCACAGCGAATCAAGTGCCGCCGTCGAAAATCCCAACGCTGCCGCAGCACCACCGTAGGCGCCCACTGCGTACTCGCCGCCCAGGAAGCTTAGCCACTGGTCGCTGTTGTCGGTGCCGAAGGCTACCACCGCCACCAGGACCAGGGCGCTGAGGGCGGAGCCTCCAATGAAGGCCGCAAGGGCCGGCCATGGACCGATGACCCTTTCAGCTATGCCCATACCGAGCAGTATGGCCGCCGTGCAGGCCAGGTAGTCGAGAAGGGACGAAGCGAAAAACGCCGATGTGAAAACCGACCACCACGGCCCAGGCTCCACCGCCAGGCCAAGCCCCACTTGGTCCAGCATGGACTCCTCAGGGCCGTTGAGGACGCTTCCCGTAGCCAGTCCAACGACCCAGAAAACAGCCACCAAGGCGAGTGTCACAGGCAAAGTCCGCACGGCGGCCAGCCCGCGGAAGGTGCTTCGAAACCCGACGGCCGTGCTCATGTGATGTCCCCTTCACCGGTTGGCGCCGTTAAGACCGGCTGGCCACCATTCTGCCTTGCGGCGGTGCGTTAGGGGAGGGTTTGGAACGTTCGACGCCGGCGGGGCGGCTCACGCTGGCCGCCTAGTCCCGGTTCCAGGGCCCAGGGTTGACGCGGTAAAGAACGGCAGCTCCGATCACAGCACCGACCAACGCACCGAAAACTGCACTTCCTGCGGCACGTCCAATCAGTGCCCCGGCCACGGCGCCCAGCAGGGCCCCGAGAAAAAGGCCTCTGCCGTTGCGGTGCGGTTTCTTGCTCATGGAGACAGCCTACGTGTGGCTAGTGGATTGACGGCACGGTGCGTGGCCGCACCACCAGCCACAGGGCAGTCATCGACCCCGTGATGCAGACCGCCATTACAGCGCCCATTGGGACAGCGGACGTGACCCCAAGCCAGCCGACCACCGGGGGAACGATGCCGGCCATCATGAACTGCGAGGCACCCAGGAGCGATGCAGCCGTTCCCGCCTGGGCTCCGTGGTTGGCCAGCGACAAAACCTGGACGCACGGGAACATGAATCCGGTGGCGCAGATGTAGAACCACAACGGAACCAGCGTGCCCCACAACCCCACATGGAACAGGTCCAGCACGATGATGAGAACCGACATGCACACCATGAACAGGGTTGCTCCGGCCACGATCCATTGGGGAGCAATGCGCCTGATCAAGCGGGAACTGATCTGGACGCCTGCCACGATGCCCAGCGAATTGACGCCGAAGAGGACACCGTATTCCTGCGGCGAGAAACCGTAGACCTTCTGGAAGAGGAAGGTGGAGGCCGAAAGGTAGGCGAAGAGGCCGCCGAAGTTCAGGCTCCCCACCAACACCATGCCAACAAAGATCCGGTCCGTGAGGACCTTCTTGTACCGTTGCCCGACCGTCACTGTGGATGTGCCGCGCTGATCGGCCGGAAGCGTCTCCCGGATGAAGAAGATCGAGGCGACGATGACCAACAGCCCGTAGGCCGCCAGGAAGTAGAAGATACCGGGCCACGGGAAGACAAGCAGCAATTGTGACCCGATGACCGGGGCCAGAATGGGAGCAAGCCCGTTGACCAGGGACATCCGGGAGAACATGCGGACCATGGAGTAGCCATGAAAGAGGTCCCTGACCATGGCCATTGCCACCACGCCACCGCCGGCCGCGCCAATGCCCATGAGCACGCGGAAAACGGAGAGCATGCCGATATCTTGAGCCAGTGCCGCTCCCAGCGACGAGCTGATGTGAAGCGCCGTAGCCAGGATCAGGGGGAGCCTGCGGCCGACCTTGTCACTGAACGGCCCCACCACAAGCTGGCCAACTCCGAAGCCGACCGTTGTTCCGGTCAGGGTGAGCTGGATCGCTGCTTCCGAGACGTTGAAACTGGACTCAAGGGCCGGGAACGCAGGGAGGTAAAGGTCGATGGTGAAAGGCCCCAGCGCCGTCAAGGCGCCCAGGAGCAGAATGTAGACAAGCTTTTCGCGTCGGCTCAGGGAATCGCCCGGAGCAGTGGGAGGGGTCACGATCATCTATCCTATGGCCCAGATCATATTTATTGGTGGTATGACGGGCGCGCCACCGCGTGGCCCCGAAAGTTCAGCCGGAACCTGAATGATAGCTTTGAGGACAGGTGTCCGCAGCGGTCTTTACCGCGGCGTTCGCCCGACACGATGCCCAGAGGAAGCAGTTAGGCGGAACCCATGAGTGGACGTCACACCGGCCGGACCGGTCAAGGACCAGCCATACGTACTTTGCCGAAGACCCTCAAGCTCGTTGCACGCTTGGCCCCACGGCAAATCAATGACGAGATCGCCCTTGCCAAGGTCGAACTCAAACGCAAGGCGAAACAGCTTGGCGTGGCCGGTGCCTTCTTCGGCGTCGCCCTCGTTTTTCTTGCGCTGCTGGTCATCGCGGCAGTAGTCGCAGTGATTTTGGGTTTGGCAACCATCATGCCGGGTTGGCTTGCGGCCCTCATTGTTGCGGCCTTCTTCCTCGTGGTTGCCGCCATTGCAGCCCTGATAGGTATCGCCAAGTTCAAGAAGGCCATGCCGTTGGCTCCCGAGGACACCATCCGGGGCGTCAAGCACGACCTCGGCATCGCCAAGGAGGGCTCGGCCTTCGACGAGTCGATCCTCGACCCGAATTCGCCGGCCGCCAAGGCCGCCAAGGCCGAGAAGGAAGCCGCAGCGCAGAAGGCCAAGGCTGAAAAGGCGGCGAAGGAAGCTGCCAAGGAAGCCGACGCCGTCAAGGCGCCCACTGAAGCCGAGCTTCGCTCCCGCTTGAGGAAGCGCCGCGAGCACCTGACCGGGGTGCGGGACGAACTGGGCGAACAGCTCGACGTCAAGAAGCAGGGCCAGGCGCTGCTGGAAAGCGCCAGCATCAGGTTCCAGGAAGGCAAGGAGTTTGCCGCCGCCAAGTTTGCCGACGTGGGCGATTCCGTTCCCGAAAGCGTCAGTGAGCGCATGGTCGCGCGCTGGAAAGACCTCGCAGCGTTCGCCGCTGCCGCCGTGGTCTTCGTGGTCGCACTCAGGAAGTTGCTGAAGAAGTAGCAGCATCCTGCAGTACCGGAACTGAAGGCAAGGAAGGGGGACATATGAAGCTGATTGGGGCTGGATCGCACCCTGATCGACCGCAAGTCGATCATGACCTCATCTTCACAGTCCCCAACATCCTGACTGTCCTGCGTTTCATGGGCGTGCCCCTGTTTGTCTGGTTGGTCCTGTCCGAACAGGAATATGGGTTTGCGGTCCTGGTACTGGTTGTCATGGGAAGCACCGACTGGGTGGATGGCTACATCGCACGGCGGTTCGACCAGACCTCCAAGTTGGGCAGGATCCTGGACCCGATGGCTGACCGGGCCGCCCTCCTCGCTGTCGCGTTCACCCTGGTGATTGCCGGCGTCGTGCAGTGGTGGTACCTGGCCGCCTTACTGGTGCCGGACGCCATCCTGGCGATAGCCTCCTGGGTCTACTTCCGCGGACATCCGGACCTTCCCGTGAGCATCATTGGAAAGATCCGCACCGCGCTGTTGCTGGTGGGAACGCCACTGCTGGTCCTGTCCAAACTTCCGGTTCCCCTCACCGAGGTGTATTTCGTGGCAGCCTGGACGTTCCTGGGACTCGGCCTGGTGGGACACTGGATCGCGGCATACAACTACTTCTGGGCCATCCTGCGTAAAGGAAAAGAATTGAAAACCGACGACGGCGGACACGGCTGATGGTCTTGCTTGCGGTTTTCCTCGCAGTCATGGGAGCTTTCTTCCTCGCCATAGGGGCCCAGCGTCAGGGCAGCGCCGTAAAAGCTGACACAGGTGGCCTGGCCCTGAGTTCGAATGGCTTCCTGAGGCTGCTGCGGAATCCACGCTGGATGCTGGGGCTTTTGTTCCTTGCCCTGGGTATGGCGATGAATGCCATAGCCCTGGTGTCCGCGCCGTTGACAGTGGTACAGCCTATCGGTGCCATTGCGTTGGTCATCACCACGGTGGTCAACGCCAAGGACCAGGGGCTCAGCATCAACAGGGCCACCGTGGTGGCCATCAGTGCCTGTGTTACCGGTTCCGCGCTGTTTGTGCTGCTGGCTGTCTTCGTGACCCAGGAAAATCACCACGTCAGCGGCGAGGACGAACTGACGATTGTCCTGCTCCTGGCGCTTGCGGTAGGCATTTTTGGCACCCTGGCCGTCTTGTTCAAACACCGGATGAGCGCCTTTATTTACATTCTCGGCGCCGGTGTCCTGTTCGGCTTCGTGGCGGTGCTGACGCGCATCATCGGCAAGCACCTGCTGGATCCCAACGGCATGTTCCTGCTTAATGTGCAGTGGTACACGCTGATCGCCATCGCGGCTGCGGGCGGTCTGGGTTCATGGTTCGTGCAGAGCGCGTATTCAAGCGGTCCGCCCGACCTCGTCATCGCTGGACTGACGGTGATCGACCCCATGGTGGGCATCGCAATCGGCATCGTCATTCTTGGTGAGCTTCGTCCCGATGTCCACGCCGTCATGGCAATCGCCATGGCAGCGGCCGCTTCGCTTGCTATCGTGGGGGTTATTGCCCTGAGCCGGCACCACCCGGAAGTCACCAAGCGCAAGAAGGATGCGAAGGCGGCTGCCAACCGGAAGGCCTAGGGCAGATCTGTACCTTGCGCCACTGCTTTTGCAGGTGGCAAACCGGCGACACCGCAGCATTGCCACAAGCAACGCTGTCCGCACCGTGACCATCAGGAGTTCTCCACGTGACCATTCCCGACACCACCAAACCCCTCACCATCCTGATTGCGGCGGACACCTACCCGCCGCACGTCAACGGTGCCGCCCAGTTCGGCTACCGCCTGGCCAAGGGGATGACGGCACGCGGACACAACGTACACGTACTGGCCTGCCGGCAGGACAAGGGCAAGAGCTTCACGGAGTTCCGCGACGAGGCCACGGTCCATCGTTTGCGCTCCCACAGTGTGTTCACCCACGAGTACTTCCGCATCTGCTTCCCCTGGGAGATCAAGAAGGAAATCAGCCTGCTGTTCGACAAAGTGCAGCCTGACGTGGTTCACATTCAAAGCCACTACATGATTGGCGAGCACGTCCTGTACGAGGCCGTGAAGCGTGGTATTCGGGTTGTCGCCACAAACCACTTCATGCCCGAAAACCTGAACCCGTTCCTTCCCTTCCCGCAGTGGTTCAAGGACATCGTGGGCCGTATTTCGTGGAAGGACATGGGCAAGGTGATGGGGCAGGCCGACGTCGTGACCACGCCGACGCCCCTCGCCGCCAAGGCGATGCACCAGCACGCCTTCCTGCGCAAGGTCCTGCCGCTGTCCAACGGAATCGACTCCTCGGCCTACGAGCTCCACCCTGGTGAGGTCATCGAGCCGCACAGTGATCCGACAGTCCTGTTCGCTGGACGTTTGGCTGAAGAAAAGCATGTCGACGTACTGATAGACGCCATAGCCAAAACCCCGCGTGCCCTGAACGTGCACCTGGAGATCGTGGGAGGCGGGGAAGTCCGCCCGGCGTTGGAAGCGCAGGTGGCCAGGCTGGGGCTAGGCGACCGTGTGAAGTTCCTGGGGCTGGCCAGCGATGAGGAACTGCGCAAGGCTTACATCCGGGCCGACATCTTCTGCATGCCCGGCACCGCCGAACTTCAGTCGCTGGTGACCTTGGAGGCCATGTCGGCATCCACCCCTGTGCTGCTTGCGGACGCCATGGCGCTGCCGCACCTGGTCCGGGAGGGTGAAAACGGATACCTCTTCACACCCAACGACAGCTCCGAACTCGCGGCCAAGATCACCAAACTGGTGCAGCTTCCCAAGGATGAACTCGAAGCCATGGGCAAGATGAGCCGCGAAATGGTGGAGCCGCACAGCATCAACGGAACACTCCAGACTTTTGAGGACCTTTACCGGGGTGCCTCTTACGAGGACAAGGTCGTGTGACCACAGCACTGCTCTTTAGCTATTAGTATTGCTAGAGTGCTTTGCCCTGAACGGCCGTTTTGTTCGGGGCATCACGGGGCTATAGCTCAGCTGGTTAGAGCGCGGGACTCATAATCCTAAGGTCCTCGGTTCAAGTCCGAGTAGCCCTACCATCACCCCGGAATCCCTCCCGCCGACGCATGGTCGGCTGGAGGGATTTTGCGTTCCACGGTCACTGACTTGCGTGTGTTCCCTGCTGGATGCGGTGCGAATCCACCGTTGCGGCGGGTCTCTTTCTGCGGTAAGTTACTGATCAGTAACTTATTACCCGCCGGTAACTTGGCCGCCCCAAAGCCCCCAAGGGGGCTCACGGCGCAGTTGCCGGGCTCATGACGTGGTCGCAGGTGACCACCCTTGAAGGAGCGCACATGTCCAACACCGTATTCGACACCGGCAACCTTCCCTACGCCGATGGCGACTTCTACGCCTTTGAGCAGCTGCTGACAGCCAAAGAGCAAGACCGGCTGGCGGAAGTCCGCGAGTTCCTTGCCCGCGAGGTGAAGCCCATAGCGGCGGATTGCTGGAACCGCGGCGAATTCCCCATGGACCTCATTCCCAAGCTCGGCGAGCTGGACCTTGTCAGTCCCGTGAGGCGCCAGGGGTACTCAAACCTGTTTGCGGGCATGCTCCACGCTGAGGTAACCCGTGCGGACGCATCGATTGCCACCTTTATGGGCGTTCACGACGGACTCTTCACGGGTTCCATCGAGGCACTGGCATCCCAGGAACAAAAGGATGCGTGGCTTCCCGACATCTACTCCCTGAAGAAGATCGGGGCCTTCGGGTTGACCGAGCCCCTGGGCGGTTCTGATGTCGCCGGCGGCACCCGCACCACGGCCCGGCGTGATGGTGACACCTGGATCCTCAACGGCGCCAAGCGCTGGATCGGCAACGCCACGTTCTCGGATTGGGTAGTCATCTATGCCAAGGATGTTGAGGACAACCAGGTGAAGGCGTTCCTGGTGGACACCACGTTGCCGGGCTACTCCGCCAGCAAGATCGAGAACAAGATCTCCCTCCGCACGGTGCAGAACGCGGACATCACCCTGGACAACGTCGTTGTTCCCGACTTCTTCAAGCTGGCCAACGGCAACAGCTTCCGGGACACCAACAAGGTCCTCAAAGTCACCCGCCTCGCCGTAGCGTGGCAGGCGGTCGGACTCCAGATGGCAGCCTTTGATGTTGCACGCAGCTACGCCGTGGAGCGCCAGCAGTTCGGGCGGCCACTCGCTGCCTTCCAGCTTGTGCAGAACCAGCTGGTCCAGATCCTGGGCAACACCGTCGCCTCGATGGGCATGATGGTTCGGTTGGCGCAGCTGGAGGATGCCGGGGTTGCCAGGGACGAGCAGTCGGCGTTGGCGAAAGCCTTCACCACGGCCCGGATGCGCGAGAGCGTTGCCCTGGGACGCAGCATCCTGGGTGGCAACGGCATCGTGACCGATTACGGCATGGCCAAGATCTTCTCCGACGCGGAGGCGATCTACTCCTACGAAGGCACACACGAGATCAACACGCTGGTCACCGGGCGCGCCATCACCGGAGTTTCCGCGATCGTCTAGTACTTCGCGGTGCGCAGCCCCCCCGGGCCAGCCGCCCAGCCACGTGGGCCTGCTCGGCGCGGGTCATTCCAGTGGCAGCAGGACTGACGGCCGCAGGTCTGCAACGAAGCCCAGTGGGTTGACGTAATCCCAGTCGCGCCGAACGCCCCAGTGCAGACACGTGCTGCTGCCGCAATGGCCCGGTTGCACGGTGCCGATGGTTTGTCCTTTGACCACGTGGTCGCCCTGCTTGAGATCGCTGGCGACCGGTTCAAAACTGCTCTTGAGCCCATCACCCTGATCGATGGTGAGGACAGGGCGGTCAACCACGACGCCGGCAAAGGTCACCACGCCGTCCGACGGCGCGGTAACTCCTCCGCCGTCGGGCGTTGGGCCCAAATCCACGCCGCGGTGTCCGCTCAGCCACGGCTTGTCCGGAGGGTCGAACGTCCGCAGGACGTTCGGTTTGGGGGAGAGTGGCCAGCTCCACCGGCCTGCGGGAGCGGGGTCGGTCGCGCCGGGACCTGCCAGGATGATGAGGGTTAGAACAGTGGATAGGGCGGGTTTCAGGAAAGGCATGGGTCCAGCCTTGTGTGGATGCGGTCTCTGGGCCATGGCGGAGATCCCGTATGTGGACAACCAGTGGTGATGGGCGGTCATTCCGGCGGGCTTGCTGTAGTACACTTGGTGGAGCAGTTTGCTGTGCCCTCATGCTTGTTCAGGAACATGTCTCATTCAGATATGTGTGGGTCCCAGGCTGACTACGCGTATCCAGCCCTCCTCCAGCGAAGCCCAGTCTTCAGGCTGCGGAGGATTGTGCCTCTTGCGGTCCGGCGGAGCTTTGGTTCCAAGCCGGATGAGAAGCGCAATGGATGCCAGGAGCCGCGCCCGTCCGGGCAAAGGCTAAACAACCGTCAACTATTGGCAGGGTAAGAGCAGCCCCATGGGCTCTCTCATGAATGACCTGCCGGAAGGAGCGTCGGCATGCCCGTCGTAACCATGCGCCAGCTGCTTGACAGCGGCGTCCACTTTGGACACCAGACCCGTCGTTGGAACCCGAAGATGAAGCGCTTCATCTTCACGGAGCGCAACGGCATCTACATCATTGACCTCCAGCAGTCGCTGTCCTACATCGACCGCGCCTACGAGTTCGTCAAGGCTACTGTCGCCCACGGCGGCACCGTCCTGTTCGTCGGCACCAAGAAGCAGGCTCAGGAAGCAATTGCCGAGCAGGCTACCCGCGTTGGCCAGCCGTACGTCAACCAGCGTTGGTTGGGCGGTATGCTCACCAACTTCCAGACCGTTGCCAAGCGTATCCAGCGCATGAAGGAACTCGAAGAGATCAACTTCGACGACGTCGCCGGTTCTGCTTACACCAAGAAGGAGCTCCTGCTCCTCAAGCGTGAACTCACCAAGCTCGAGTCCAACCTCGGCGGTATCCGCAACCTGACCAAGGCTCCCTCGGTCCTCTGGGTTGTTGACACCAAGAAGGAACACCTTGCTGTTGACGAAGCCAAGAAGCTCAACATCCCCGTTGTTGCCATCCTGGACACCAACTGCGACCCGGACGAAGTTGACTTCCCGATCCCGGGCAACGACGACGCCATCCGCTCCGTCAACCTGCTGACCCGCGTTGTTGCCGACGCCGTAGCTGAGGGCCTCATCGCCCGCAACCAGCGTGCAACCGGCACCACCGAAGCTCCGGAAGAGCCGCTGGCCGAGTGGGAGCGCGAGCTCCTCGAAGGCAGCAAGGCCGAGGAAGCGGCTGCTGAGGCTCCCGCGGCCGAAGCTCCCGCCGCTGACGCTGCAGCAGGCGAAGCCGAAGCCAAGTAAATCTTGACCTTCGCCGGCTCCGGAAACGGGGCCGGCGGCAACTGACAGGATGGCGGCTCACGCGGTGGGCTGCCGTCCTTCAGTTACGTATACACACAAATTTCTAGACAGAGGGGTTCACATGGCGAACTACACTGCTGCTGACATCAAGGCCCTGCGCGAGCGCACCGGCGCCGGCATGATGGACGTCAAGAAGGCTCTTGACGAGGCCAACGGTGACGCTGAGAAGGCCATCGAGATCATTCGCATCAAGGGCCTGAAGGGTGCTACCAAGCGCGAAGGCCGTTCCACCGCTGAAGGCCTGGTTGCTGCCAAGGTCAACGGCGGCGTTGGCGTAATGATCGAGGTCAACTGCGAGACCGACTTCGTGGCAAAGGCTGACAAGTTCATCCAGCTGGCCGACAAGGTCCTCAACGTTGCAGTCGAGTCCGGCGCTGCCGACCTCGAGACCCTGCTGGCCACCGAGGTCGACGGCAAGCCGTTGTCCGAGGTTGTTGTCGAAGAGGGCGCTGTCCTCGGCGAAAAGGTTGTTGTACGCCGTATCTCCCGCGTTGAGGGCACCACGGTTGACGCTTACCTGCACAAGACGTCCAAGGACCTCCCGGCCCAGGTTGGCGTTCTGTTCGCTGTCGACGGTGAAGGCGAAGCCGCTGAAACCGCCGCGCACGACATCGCTGTCCACGTTGCAGCCATGGCTCCGAACTACCTGACCCGCGAAGACGTTCCGGCCGAACTGGTCGAGTCCGAGCGTCGCATCGCCGAGGAGACGGCCAAGGCTGAAGGCAAGCCGGAAGCTGCCCTCTCCAAGATCGTCGAAGGCCGCGTGACGGGCTTCTACAAGGGTGAGGTTCTGGTTGACCAGGCATTCGCCAAGGATTCCAAGAAGACCGTTGCACAGGTCCTCGAAGAAGCCGGCGTCAAGGCAACCGCAGTAACCCGTTTCCGCGTCGGAAACTAGTAATTCATGAGAAGGGGTGGTCACTTCGGTGGCCGCCCCTTTTTCATGCACGCGTTCGGGTAGTACCAGCGCGGACCAACAGCACGATAATCTAGCCAGAGTCCACCAACGGGAAGGCACCATGGAAACCGTCAACACTGCAATCCAGCCCGAGAAGACCCGCCGACGTGTACTTCTGAAACTTTCCGGCGAGGTCATCGGCGGAGGCAAGCTCGGCGTCGATCCCGAAACCGTCCGGGCCATTGCCAAGCAGATCGCAGCCGGCGTGGCCGACGTGGAAGTAGCGATCGTTGTTGGCGGAGGCAACTTCTTCCGTGGCGCTGAACTCTCACAGAGTGGCATGGACCGCTCCCGCGCCGACTACATGGGCATGCTGGGGACCGTCATGAACTGCCTCGCGCTGCAGGACTTCCTGGAGCAGGCAGGCGTGGAAACCCGTGTCCAGAGCGCCATCACCATGGGACAGGTGGCCGAGGCCTACATTCCCCGCCGCGCCATCCGCCACATGGAAAAGGGCCGCGTGGTCATCTTCGGTGCCGGCGCGGGCCTGCCGTACTTTTCCACCGACACCGTGGCCGCGCAGCGGGCCCTGGAAGTACACGCCGACGTCGTGCTGATGGCGAAGAGTGGCGTTGACGGCGTCTACACCGCAGACCCCAAGAAGGACCCCACAGCTGAGAAGCTGGATGTCCTCAGCTACGACGACGCCCTGCGCCGCGACATCCGCGTGATGGACCAGACGGCCATGACCATGTGCAAGGACAACAACCTCTCCATGGTGGTGTTCGGCATGGAAGGCGAAGGCAACGTGACCCGCGCGATCCTGGGCGAAACGCTGGGAACCCTGGTAACTCCCTAGCAAGGGCTAGGATATTTCTAGGACCGTCCGCCCCTGGTGGCGGATCTTTACTGTGCATTGCCGCCTGCAGTTGGGCAGCAACTATTTCTGAGGAGAAACCCGTGATCGAAGAGACCTTGCTCGAAGCCGGCGAGAAGATGGACAAGGCAGTTGAAGTAGCCAAGGACGATTTCGCCACGATCCGTACCGGCCGGGCCAACCCTGGTCTCTATAACAAGGTCATCGTCGAGTACTACGGCACGCCCACTCCGCTTCAGCAGCTGGCTTCCTTTGGCGTGCCGGACGCCCGGACCATCCTGATCACGCCCTACGACAAGACGGCTCTGCGCGACATTGAAAAGGCACTGAGCGACTCCGAGGTCGGAGCCAACCCGTCCAACGACGGCAACGTCATCCGCGTCACCATTCCGGAGCTCACCAAAGAGCGCCGCAAGGAATACGTGAAGATCGTCAAGGGCAAGGGTGAGGACGCCAAGGTCTCCATCCGCAGCATCCGCCGTAAGGCAAAGGATGCGCTGGACAAGCTCGTCAAAGACGGCGACGCCGGCGAGGACGAGGGCGCGCGGGCTGAGAAGGAGCTCGACGCCCTGACAAAGCAGCATGTCGACAGCATCGACGAGCTGCTCAAGCGCAAGGAAGCCGAGCTGCTCGAGGTCTGATGAACCAGGCTGAGCCGGCGCCCGCTGACCGGGTCCCGACACGCGATAACCCCAAGCGCGCCCGGCGCGTCAGGGCGAACCCCACACCCAAGGCGGGCCGAAACCTGCCTGCGGCGATCGGCGTCGGCCTTGCCATGCTGGTGGCCGTGCTGGGAGGACTGCTGTTCCTCCCGCTGGGTTTCGTCCTGCTCACGACGGCCTTCGCCGTACTGGGAGTTTGGGAAGTTTTCCGCGCCCTCGAAGCCCAAGGCACCAGGATGCCGATCATTCCAGTGATGGTCGGCAGCCTGGTGATGCCGGTTTCGGCCTATTTCGGGGGTCTTGAAGGCCTGTTGTTCACGATGACAGCCAGCTCGGTGGCGGTGTTGCTATGGCGTTCCATCGAGAGCGCGGCAGGAGCGCCGCGCAGTGTCTTCGCCGGTGTCTTCACGCTGGCGTGGATTCCGTTCCTCATCAGCTTCGCTGCACTGCCGCTGCACGCCACCGGCGGAGCTACTCCCGTGGGCTTCTGGCCGCACGGAATCCCTGACGGTGCCTGGCAGATCGCCTCCATGCTGTTGTTGGTGGTCTCCAACGACACTTTCGGCTACATCGTGGGAGCTTCGTTCGGCAAGCATCCCATGGCTCCCAAAATCAGTCCCAAGAAGTCCTGGGAGGGTTTCGCTGGTTCGGTGGGCGGTGCCATGGTGATTGGCGTCCTTGCCTGCATCTTTTTGATGGACAGGCCATGGTGGGTCGGCCTGGTTCTTGCCGTTGGAATGGTTGCCGCGGCCACGGCGGGGGACCTTGCGGAGTCCATGGTCAAGAGAGAGCTTGGCGTTAAGGACATGAGCAGTATCCTGCCTGGCCACGGTGGCGTGATGGACCGTCTGGATTCCATCGTATTCGCGGCCCCGGTGGCCTATGTTTTGTTCGCGCTGTTGAGCGGCGTTTGACAACCGATGAAGGAAAGAAAAGTGGCCTTGGATATTCGACGCCAGATTCCCGCGACGTTCGACCGCGTGGAACGCAGCAAATACGGCTATAACGCCAAGCAGGTTGACGAGTTCCTTCAGCGTGCAAGGACGTCGTTCGAAAACCCCGTCGGGGCCACGGACCAGGTTGCCAGCGTGGATGTCCGTGAAGTGGCTTTTGATCCCGTCAAGGGTGGCTATGATGCTCACAGCGTCGACGCTGCCCTGGATCGCCTGGAAGATGCATTCGCACGCCGGGAGAGGGATGAATTGATCAGCCAACAGGGCGAAGAAGCCTGGTTGCGCCAGATCGGAAAACTCTCGGGAATCCTGCGCGGCAGGTTGCACAGGCCTGATGGCGACCGATTCCGCCGCCCCACCCGGAAGAAGACCCGTAGCTACAATATCCAGGACGTTGACGCCCTGTGCATCGAGTTGATCGGATACCTGGAGAATGATCAGCCGTTGAGCGTCGACACCGTTCGGCGCGCCGTATTCCGTGCGGCCAAAGGTGACGAGGGCTACGAAGAGGCGCAGGTGGATGCTTTCCTTGCCCGTGTCGTTGAGCTGATGGCGGCCATCGACTAATACAAGCCACGGCCGGGGAAAATGGGTTGGTTGTTCTTCCACACGTCGAGGTAGCGGCGCCTGCCCCGCGCCAACGAGGTGGTGAAGAACGCAAGGGCAGCAACCACCGCCACGCTGACGGCCGCCGGAACGGGAACTGCGAACGTTAACAGTGCCGACCCGACAAGCAGGGCTATCAAGGCGGCGTTGACTGTTCCCATGAAAACCATGCTGCTGCCGGCGACCTGACTGAAGTTCGTGCGGCCACCCAGAAAGTAGTAGGTTTTCTTCGCGCCTTCTTCGTCGTCGCTGTAACCGGCCATCAGGTAGGGAGCAACACCCGGGTCCAGGTCCACGTAGGCCGCCCTCAGCCGGTTCATGGCAATGACGTACATGAGGTCTTCCATGCCCACGCTCATGACACGGATGTGCGTCAGCAGGCCAACCACCACGTCGATGCTCAGAATGGTCAGGGCGAAGGCCCTGAAGGCATCTGAGAACTGGGTTGCGTTACCGACCAGTGCCACGCTCAGCAGGCTGGCCGAGGTAAACGTCAGGAACATGCTGATCCGTGTAAGGACTTCCCCTTGCGTGGTGCTTCGTGAGGCGAGCAGGCTCCAATGCTCAGTAGCCAGCAATTGCGCGCGAACGCTGGGCGACAACTCCGGCTGGCTGGCCGCGGGAGGCTCAGGGCCGGCAGATGGTGGATCCTCCGACATGCCGACATTGTCCTCCGGTGCTGCGGCGCGGACAACAGGCAGCTAGCGTTCGGTGGCGACAGGCCGTTCCGGTACATGCAGCCTCGACATCACACGATTCACTGAGGCCGGCACCCGGTTCCGCGTGACGAGGGAGGCAATCACCGTCACTGCGAACGCTGCCGGCACAGTCCAGGCGGCTGGCTGGGCAAGCCAGGGTGGCGCGTTCCCGCTGCCTGTCAAAGTACCGGCCACCATGGCGCCGCCACAGAGCACTGCGCCCGTGGCCATCCCGGCTATGGCGCCCACGTCGGTCAGGCCACGCCACCAGATACCCAGGAGCAGGACAGGGCAAATCGTCGAAGCAGTGAACGCGAAGACCAGGCCGACGCTGCCTGCCAGAGCCAGGGTGTCAGTCATGAAAGCAAAACCCAAAGGCACGACGGCGGCCATCACCGCTGCCACGCGGAACCCCCTGACGCTTCCCCCGAACAGGTCCTGGCTGATGACGCCGGACAGTGACACCACCAGTCCGGAAGTGGTGGACAGGAAAGCAGCGAAGGCCCCGGCAACGACGAGCGCTGACAGAAGGTCACCGGCGACCCCGCCGATCAACTTGCCTGGGAGCAGCAGGACCAAGGCGTCGGCTTGCCCGGATTGGGCGAGTTCGGGTGCGAACATCCGCCCCATGGCGCCGGAGAGGGTGGGGAAGAGGTAGAAGACGGAGAGCAGCCCAAGCACGATCAGCGTGGTTCGACGGGCAGACTGGCCATCAGGGTTGGTGTAGAACCTCACCAGAACGTGCGGCAGCCCCAGGGTCCCGAACAGGAGGGCGACCATGAGTGAAATGTGCTGGTACGCCCCCGCGGGGGCCTGGCCGGTGGGATTGACCGGCAGGGGAGCCTGAAGCGGGGTGTCGTTGCCGGCGAGGACCAGCATGATGAACACCACGGGGACCGCCAACGCGGTCAGTTTCAACCAGTATTGGAAGGCTTGGACAAACGTAATGGACCGCATGCCACCTGCCACCACCGTGAGGCACACGACCGCCACCACCGCCGTCGAACCTACCCACGACGGCAGGCCGGTGGTGATCCGGATGGTAAGGGCCGCCCCGTGCAATTGCGGAACGATGTACAGCCAGCCCACAGCCACCACCACCAGGCTGGTGACGCGGCGCACCACAGCGGAGTCCAGCCGGGCTTCCGTGAAATCGGGGATGGTGTAGGCGCCCGAGCGGCGCAAGGGCGCGGCTACGAAGAGCAGCAGCATCAGGTAGCCGGCCGTGTACCCCACCGGGAACCACAGGGCGTCTGTGCCGGAAAGCAGAATCAAACCAGCGACACCGAGGAAACTGGCAGCCGAGAGGTATTCACCTCCAATGGCAGATGCGTTCCACCATGGCGGGACAGTTCGTGAGGCGACATAGAAGTCGCTGGTGGTCCGTGATACCCGCAATCCATAAAACCCGATCACAGCGGTCGCAACTGAGACGGCGAGGAAAGCGAACAAGCCGACGGCCGGGTTCACTTGTCCTCCACCAGGTCGCGGTAGCGGGCTTCGTTGCGCGCGGCGGCACGGTTGTACAGCCAAGCGCTCAAACCGATGACGGGATAGATGCCGACCCCCAGGGTTAGCCAGTCAAGCGGGATGCCGAAGACGCGGGTCCCTGCCACCCCGGGCCCATAGACGAGGATCGTCGCAAATACAGCGAGGATGATGAGGAAGCCGCACGCGACCACCAGCGCCAGACGCAATTGGGAGCGGATGAGGGACTGAACAAAGATCCGGCCGGCATCCGAATCCTCGGCCGCCTCATGGGCGTACAGCGTCCGGCCGGAGGCAGGCGCGGCTTGCCTGCGAGGTGCAGTGACGCGGACGCGGGTCATGCCTGCGGCCGGATACGGGTGGACTGCAGTTTGTCCCGGACTGAAGGCAGGTGCCTCCTGCTGATGGGCAGTTCGGCACCCGAAACGGCAACACTGGGACCGGTGGTGGACAGCTTCAGATGCTGCACATGTTTCAGAGCTATCAGATAGGAACGGTGAATCCGTATGAAACCCGCATCCGCCCATTTTTGCTCGAGATCGGTGAGCGGAACCCGAATGAGATAACTCGCTTCAGCCGTGTGGAGCCGGGCGTAGTCGCCCTGCGCCTGGACATAGGTGACGTCGTCGCGGCGGATCATGCGGGTAGTGCTGCCCAGGTCGACAGTGATCATTTCCGGGGCGGGAGTACCGTCCTTGATGAGTTCACTGATCCGGTCCACCGAACGCGCCAGCCGCTCGGCCCGGAGCGGCTTGAGCAGGTAGTCGACGGCGGCGAGGTCGAAGGCCTCAAGGGCACAGTCCTCGTCCGCGGTAACAAAAACGACGGCGGGCGGGCTGCTGCTGCGGGAAATGGCGCGGGCAATGTCCAAACCCGACAAGGCAGGCATGTGGATGTCCAGGAAGACGGCGTCCACCGCCTCGGTTTCCAGCTTTCGGAGCGCTTCGGTCCCGGAGGACGCGCGGTGGATGGCGCCAATCCGGGCATCCCGTCCGAGGAGGAAGGCAAGTTCTTCCACCGCGGGTAGTTCGTCATCAGCGACGAGCACGTTGATCATGATTAAAGACTAACCGTCACCTCAGGCATCGTGTCCGGGCTGGGACTTGGGCACACGCAGGGTGATCAGCGTGCCCTCGCCGGGAGCGGTGTCGATCACCAGGCCGTGCTCATCACCGTAAACCTGTCGCAGGCGCGCATCAACGTTCCGGAGCCCCACGTGGTCGCCATCGGTGTGTCCGGCGAGGACCGACCGCAGGTGTTCCGGGTCCATGCCCACGCCGTCGTCCTCGATGGTGACCTCGGCGAAGGCTCCGGAATCATTGGCGCAAATGGTTATGTGCCCTGGTCCTTCCTTCGCCTCAAGGCCGTGCCTTACGGCGTTTTCCACCAAGGGCTGGAGGCTCAGGAACGGGATGACAGTGCTCAGGACTTCCGGCGCGATGCGCAGGCTGACCTGGACGCGCTCGCCGAAGCGTGCCCGCTCCAACAGCAGATAGCGGTCGATGCAGCGCAGTTCCTCCGCCACGGTGGTGAAATCGCCGTGGCGACGGAAGGAGTACCTGGTGAAGTCGGCGAACTCCACCACAAGTTCCCTGGCCCGGGCCGGGTCCGTGTTGATGAATGATGCGATGGCGTTGAGCGAGTTGTAGATGAAGTGCGGACTGATCTGGGCCCGGAGCGCCCGGACTTCGGCTTCCATCAGCTGGGTCCTCGAAGCTTCCAGCTCCGCAAGCTCCAATTGGGCCGCGATCCAGTCGGCTACCTCGCTGGTGGCCCGCACCAGGCCCGCGCCGGCTGCCGGTGCCAGGGCTGCCACCGATCCCACAACCCGTGACCCGGCCCTGATGGGTGCGATGACAGCGCTGAAAGCAGGCCCGGACTGGTTGCCCGGGTGCCCGACGTGCGGCACCACTGCGGTTCGCCCCGTGGCGAGGACTTCGGCTGCAAGCCCCATCAGCGACGACCGGAGTTCCTCGCCGCCTCCATCCCAGGCCAGCACTGCGTTGGTGTCTGTTATGGCCAAGGCATCGCAACCGAGCAGGACCCGGAGCTGCCTGCTGGCTTTGGCCGCCCCGGCCGGTTGGAGGCCACCGCGCAGGTGCTGTCCGGCCCGGGATGCTGCATGCAGCGTGTTGTAGGTTGCGCGTTCTGCGTCAGTGCCAAGGTCCCGGAAGGAGCGGATCACCTTGAGGCCAACGCCCACGACGACGGCGACGGCCAGCGCTATCACTGCGATGGCGGCTGCGGTGAAGAGCGGGGAGTCGGGCATAAGGCCAGAGTAGCCCGCGGCACCCCACATCCCAGCTTCCAGCAGTGCTTGTACCGTAGCGCCACCGTTTGGCGCAGTGGCACAGCCGCTGGGCGATGACCACGACCGAATCTATGGAAGGCAAGGCGGAGCGCATTCGATAGTGATTGCAGTCACATCAGCCGCGCGTGGGAGCTGACGTGCTCATCACAACAGGAGGAACCATGGGTAATGAGGCCCAACCCCAGGACGCTACGGCGTCCGTGGACTTCCAGGAAGTCCAACAGACGGATCGGTTCAGAACGCTGCGGAAGCGGCACCGGAGCTTTGTCTTCCCCATGGCAGTCATTTTTCTGCTGTGGTATTTCGCGTATGTGCTGCTGGCCGATTACGCGGTCCCCTTCATGTCCACCAAAGTCTGGGGCAACATCAATGTCGGCCTGATCCTGGGCCTGCTGCAGTTCGTAACGACCTTCGGCATCACAGCGTGGTACGTGAGCTACTCCAATAAGAAACTGGATCCCATCGCGGCCGAAATCCGCCATGAGATCGAGGGCCACGAATTCGACAAGGACAGCGACGTGATTCGCGGAGGAGCAAAGTGAACGCCACGATGGTCCCGGCAGTCGAAGTCGCTGCCCTGAAGGACACCACGCTCCTGAACATGGGCATCTTCGCCCTGTTCGTCGCGGTCACCATGGTGATCGTTTTCCGGGCCAGCCGGAACAACAAGACTGCCGCCGACTACTACGCAGCCGGCCGCTCCTTCACCGGCTCCCAGAACGGCACTGCCATCGCCGGTGACTACCTCTCCGCGGCATCCTTCCTCGGTATCACCGGTGCCATCGCGATCAACGGCTACGACGGATTCCTCTACTCCATCGGATTCCTGGTTGCCTGGCTGGTGGCGCTGCTGCTGGTGGCCGAGCTGCTCCGCAACACCGGCAAGTTCACCATGGCCGATGTCCTGTCGTTCCGCTTGCGTCAACGCCCTGTGCGGATCGCCGCGGCACTGTCCACACTGGCAGTCTGCTTCTTCTACCTGCTCGCCCAGATGGCCGGCGCGGGAAGCCTTATTTCGCTGCTGCTGGGAATCAGCGACTGGGGCGGACAAGCCCTGGTGATTATCGTCGTCGGCGCTTTGATGATCATGTACGTGCTCATCGGCGGCATGAAGGGCACCACCTGGGTCCAGATCATCAAAGCCATCCTTCTGATTGCGGGTGCCGCGGTCATGACCGCAATGGTGCTGGCGATCTATGGCTTCAACCTGTCCAGCCTGCTGGGCTCCGCCGCGGAGGCCGCCAACAACCCGAACGTCCTGAACCCCGGCCTGCAGTACGGCAAGACGGAAACGTCCAAGCTGGACTTCATGTCGCTCGGCCTCGCCCTGGTCCTTGGAACGGCGGCCCTGCCCCACGTCCTCATGCGCTTCTACACGGTTCCAACCGCGAAGGAAGCCCGGAAATCCGTTGTATGGGCCATCTGGCTGATCGGTCTTTTCTACCTGTTCACGTTGGTGCTGGGCTACGGTGCCGCAGCTTTGGTGGGTGCGGAAACGATCAAATCCGCTCCCGGCGGGGTCAACTCGGCCGCACCGCTGCTGGCGTTCCACCTCGGCGGTCCGCTGCTCCTTGGTTTCATCTCGGCCGTGGCCTTCGCAACCATCCTCGCGGTGGTGGCGGGTCTGACCATTACGGCGGCAGCCTCGTTTGCCCACGACATCTACGCAAACGTCATCGCCAAGGGCAAAGCGGATGCGACCACCGAAGTGAAGGTGGCACGTCGCACGGTGGTGGTGATCGGTGTCCTCGCCATCCTGGGTGGCATCTTCGCCAACGGGCAGAACGTGGCCTTCCTGGTGGCGCTCGCCTTCGCTGTTGCAGCGTCGGCAAACCTGCCCACCATCCTGTACTCGCTGTTCTGGAAGAGATTCACCACGCAGGGTGCGGTCTGGAGCATGTACGGTGGCCTGGCCGCGGCCATCCTGTTGATCACGTTCTCGCCCGTGGTGTCAGGCGCCAAGACGTCCATGATTCCCGGTGCCAACTTCGCGTTCTTCCCGCTGAGCAACCCGGGAATCGTCTCCATCCCGCTGGCGTTCTTCCTTGGCTGGCTCGGGACCGTCCTGGATAAGCGGCGCGAAGATCCGACCAAGCAGGCTGAAATGGAGGTGCGCTCGCTGACCGGCATTGGTGCTGAGAAGGCAGTAGACCACTAAACAGCACAAACAAGGCTCCCCTGGAAACCGTTCGTTTCCGGGGGAGCACTTGTGTCCGGGGTCATTTCTTCAGGCTTAGCCACTCCTGCAGCTGCGCCGAGGGCCACGTGGTGACGATGCGTTCGGTGGGCACTCCAAGGGCCTCGGCACGTTGGGCGCCGTACTGGAGGAAATCCAGTTGTCCGGGTGCGTGGGCATCACTGTCAATGCTGAACAGGCATCCAGCGTCCAGTGCAAGCTTGATGAGGTCATCGGGTGGGTCCTGCCGTTCCGGACGCGAGTTGATTTCGACGGCGACACCCCACTCGGCGCACTCCTTGAACACTTTAGGGGCATCAAACTCCGATTGGGGACGGGTTCCGCGCGAACCTTGGACGAGCCGCCCGGTGCAGTGTCCCAGGACGTTGGTGTGGGGATCGCTGATGCCGCCGAGCATCCGGGCAGTCATGGTTTTCCTGTCGGCCCGCAGCTTGGAATGCACACTGGCCACCACTACGTCGAGCTTGCCCAGCATGTCGGGGGTTTGGTCCAAGGAACCGTCCTCCAGGATGTCCACCTCGATGCCTTTTAGCAAACGGAAATCTTCATGGGAAGAATTGATCCCGTCCACTATGTCGAGCTGTTGCTCAAGCCTTTCGACGCTGAGGCCATTTGCGATCGTGAGGTTGGGGGAGTGGTCGGTCAGGGCAAGGTACTCCCGACCGAGGGTGCGGGCTGCTGCCACCATTGCTTCAATCGGGGAGCCGCCGTCGGACCAGTTGCTGTGGCTGTGCAGGTCTCCGCGCAGCGCGGCTTTGATGGTCTCTCCCCCCGGGGCCAGCGCCTCGGCGCCCTTCTCCCGGAGATCGGCCAGGTAGTCGGGGACCCGGTCCTCCAGGGCCTGGGTGATGACCTCAGCGCTGCGGCTGCCAACGCCCTTGAGCGTGGTGATCCTTCCGCTTGCAACCAACCGTGCCAGCTCATCGGCTGGTAGCTTCCGTACGGCGTCGGCCGCTTTCCGGAAGGCCTGGACCTTGAAAGTGGGGGCCAGGCTGCGTTCCAGCCAGAAGGAAATTTCGTCGAGCGCCTCAATGGGATCCATGGCTCCATGATCCACGAACCTGGCGCACCATCAACAGTGGGCAATTCATCGATGGTGCGCCGGTCCGATGACCACCGCCTAGTGGTGGTGGCCCGGGTCCAGGGCGGGATTGGAGCCCTGGCCGCTTTCTCCGCCGGGGGCCTGGCCGTGTTCCCCGTGCGGTACGGCGTGCTGGCCCGCCATCGATGCGGCGAGGCCGGGTGTGGCGACTGAAGCAACAACGACGGCGGCTCCGAACGCGGCTGCCAGAAGCCGCCCGGTCCTTGGCTGGCCGTGGGTGCCGCCGTCGTTGGTCTTTTGCTGCCGCCTGAGCCAGCCCGCTCCGGCGAGTGCCATGAGGGTCAGGCCAAGGGCGGCAAAGTGGCTCACTTCAAGTGAGCGCCGGGTTGCCACGTCTGTGGCAGCGACTGCTACATGCGCGGCCGCCGCCACAGCGAGCACCGGAAGCGCGTAACGCGCCATAACGAGCGAGTTGCGGTGCAGCCCCCACAGCGACCAAGCCAGGAAGGCCAGGCCTGCTGCAAGGGTTGCAATGCCGGCAACCACCGTGCCGATGGCAGAGGATCCAGCACCGGCGAGGTAGCCGGCAGCAAGGGACAGTTCAACCATCCCTGCTGCCATCGCAGCGAAGTAGACGTACAGCACAACTGCTGCCCTCAGGGTGGGGTGTTTCACTCGATCCATGGCGGTTACCGTCCTTGTGCTCGTTGGCTCTGGCGTTACGGGCTGCGTTACAGGCCGTTGCTCAGGCGCGGGCGGAGGCTACGGCTGCCTTGTCCTGCGACAACGCGACACCCAGGAGGACGACGGCACTGGCGAGGTGGAGGACGTTGTCGGCGCCGTTGAGGGCGATGATGTTCAGCGAGCTTCCGACGAGGAAGAGGCCGAGGATGCCGACCAGCAGGTACACGCCGCCGACTGCGGTGTTGATGGACTTGGACAGCGTGACGCCGTTCAGGCCGGCGTAGAGGAGCGCTGCGCCAATGGCCAAGTGGATGATGTTGTGAAGCGGGTTCACAGCGAAAATGATCAAGTTGGCGCCCTCGGTGGCGAAGAAGCCGATTCCCGAGGTGACGAAGAAGCCGAGCACACCTACCAGGAGGTAGACAGCTCCGAAGATGGTGGCGATCAAGCGATTGGGCGAAGTACGCATTGGTCCGAGCCTTCCAGTGATGGCCGGGATGTCCGGCCGACCTGCTGAGTCCCGGGTGGGACTCTCATGCAGTGATTCGGACCATATGTTCGTGTGGATGGGTGTGTCTGAGGAATTTTTTCCGGGCTAAGGACGCAGCCGGATGCTGCTCATCTTAAGCTCGTTCGTGCCCTCGAAGACGTACTGGAGATCGATGGTCTTCCCGTCGCATTGCAACTTGCCCGCGAGATCGGCTTTGTTGCTGCCGTTCTCGGAGTTAACGCTGACGGAGTTGTAGTTCGGCTTGCAGGAACTGTCCAACTCCAGACTCGCGATGCCGTCAACGAATGACTGCTTGTCCAATTCGTCCTTGAGCGGCTGGCTGAGGTAGTTGTCGTAGGCCTGTTCTGATTGTCCTGTGACTACGAGGTTGGTGAATTCATCGGCGAGCGAGCGTGCCTTCGACGTCGCGTTACCCACCACATTGACCAGTATCACGACGCCAATGACCGCCAGCACGATGACCCCTGCCACGATGCCCAGCACGATCCACAGGACTTTTCGGTTGTTTCGGGGAGGCTGCTGTCCGTACGGGCCTGGTTGGTACTGGCCGGATTGGTAGTGTCCCGGCGGGTATTGGCCTGTCTGGCTTTGGCCTTGCGGGTAGGGGTTTTGCTGGTACGCGCCCGGTGCCGGGTACTGAGGGTTTCCACCCTCTGGAGAAGCGGACGACGGCGGCTGTTGCCACTGCGGCGGGGCGCTGTTCTGCGGTGGGTAACCGGGGCCGGTCGGAACCGGACGCGGGTAGTGGCCGGGTTGGTTTTGATCTGGTTGCTTTTGACCGCTCTGGTCGTGACCCGGTTCTTGCGGATTGCTCACGGTAGTGCCCCTTTCGGCAGCCTTCGGCAGCGCCACCACCTGGCCGGGATCCTCTGGGCGGCCCCCGGTGCGTCCTCTTGAATCAAAGCGCATCCCCTCATCCCGGGGCAAGAGGCCTAGGGGACCAGCCCGGGGGGACCACGTATTCACGCCTCGGAGCGGCGCCCCAGAAGCGGCTGTACGCGGTAGGGAATCATTTCCCGCATGGCCAGCGCGGTGTCCGTCCTGTCCACTCCGTCGCACCCGAGGATCTTTCCGTTTATGCGGTAAAGATCTTCGGCATCCAGTGCCACAACGCGCAGCAACAGGTCTGCCGAACCAGTAAGCCCGAAGCCTTCAAGAATCTCCGGGATGTCGGCAAGATCCTGGGCCAGTGAGGCGAGCTTTTGCTGTTGTACGTGGACTGTGATGAACGCGGTCAGCGGGTAGCCCAGGGCGACAGGGTTGATTCTCCGCTCGAATGACAGGAATGCGTGCTTCTTCTCAAGCTGGGCCATGCGGGCCTGCACGGTGTTTCGGGACAATCCCAGCTTCTGGGCCAGAGCCACCACGGTGCCCCGTGGATCCTTCGCCATTGCTGAGAGGAGCCGGGTGTCAGTGCCATCCAAGGGTTGCATAATGCGCAAGATTAGCACGCTGCTGATGCAGGAAATAGTGCACAATGCTCAATTTTCCCGGAGGTAGTTGTACCCGATGCCTTGCGTGAGTAGGGTCACATTTAACTCCGGCGAAGGTGCCGGAGGGCCGGCGTGCGGCAGGACCACAAGTCCCGCGAGCGCCGACGAAAACGAGCCGGAAGGTTGCGATCACCTGTGTTGACGGATCAGGCGGGCAAGGGAGTGCATGATGACGCTCCGGGCCCTGGACTAAGTGCACAAATTTCCCTGCGGACTGGTGGCGATCTGCTCCAGTTGGTGTCCCCGGACGGGGAGCGCATCAGCCATCCCGAGTTCGATGTCTGGGTCAAAGATGTCGGCGACGAACAACTGTGCTCCCTGTATGAGGACATGACCGTCATCCGCCGTATCGATGCAGAAGCCACGGCGCTCCAGCGTCAGGGCGAGCTGGCACTCTGGCCTCCACTTCTGGGCCAGGAAGCAGCCCAGATCGGTTCAAGCCGGTCCTTGCGCGACGACAACTTTGTCTTCCCTAGCTACCGCGAAAGTGGCGTTGCCTATGTGCGCGGCGCCCATCTTTCCGAGATCGCGCGTGTGTGGCGCGGAAATGCTTCGTATGGCTGGGACCCGCAGCGCATCAACCTGGCGACGCCGCAGATCATCATCGGATCCCAAAGCCTGCACGCTACCGGCTACGCCATGGGCGTGCAGTTGGACGGCGCCAACACGGCGGTCCTTGCCTACTTTGGCGACGGAGCCACCAGTGAGGGCGATGTGAACGAGGCCATGGTGTTCGCAGCCAGTTACCAGGCGCCGGTGGTGTTTTTCTGCCAGAACAATCATTGGGCCATCTCTGAACCTGTCCGTATCCAGTCGCACGTGCAGTTGGCCGACCGGCCCACCGGATTCGGTATCCCCAGCATGCGCGTGGACGGCAACGACGTCCTGGCCGTCATGGCAGCCACCCGTGTGGCTCTGGACCGTGCCCGGAAGGGCGGCGGACCAACCTTTATCGAGGCCGTCACCTACCGCATGGGTCCGCACACCACTGCGGACGACCCCACCCGTTACCGTGACCCCATCGAGCTGGAGGACTGGGCGGCCAAGGATCCCATTCTCAGGCTCCGGAAGCTCCTCGAGGCGAAGGGCCTGCTCACGGACGACGTGGAGGCACGCGTCAAAGCCAAGGCTGACGACGTTGCCGGGGAACTCCGCTCCAGCTGCATCGGCATGCCCGACCCGCAGCCCTTGGACGTCTTCAACCACGTCTACAGCACACCGAATTCCTGGATCGAACGCCAAAAGGACCACTACTCCCGCTACCTGAACAGTTTCAACCAGCCAGTCGAGGAAGGTGCACGCTGATGTCCAAGCTCACGTTTGCCCGGGCCATCAACGCCGGCCTCCGGAAATCGCTCGAGAATGATCCCAAAGTGGTCCTCATGGGGGAAGACATTGGCTCCCTTGGAGGTGTCTTCCGTGTGACGGACGGCTTGCAGAAGGATTTCGGAAAGCACCGCGTCATCGATTCCCCACTGGCCGAGTCGGGCATCATCGGCACCGCAGTAGGTTTGGCGTACCGCGGATACCGGCCGGTGTGCGAGATCCAATTCGATGGGTTTATCTACCCGGCGTTCGACCAGATCGTCAGCCAGGTTGCCAAGATGCACTACCGCACCCAGGGCCGCGTCAAAATGCCTATTACCATCCGCGTTCCCTTCGGCGGCGGGATCGGCTCTCCGGAGCACCACTCCGAATCGCCCGAAGCGTACTTCACCCACACCTCGGGGCTGCGGGTGGTTGCAGTGTCCAATCCCCAGGACGCCTACACGATGATCCAGCAGGCCATCGCTTCGGACGACCCCGTCCTGTATT
This sequence comes from Paenarthrobacter sp. NPDC057355, assembly GCF_042667405.1. NCBI lineage: Bacteria > Bacillati > Actinomycetota > Actinomycetes > Micrococcales > Micrococcaceae > Paenarthrobacter > Paenarthrobacter sp. NPDC057355. The sequence goes on from NZ_JBHVAL010000012.1 coordinate 130,294, forward strand.
TCGAGCCCAAGCGGCGCTACCACGACAAGGGCGATGTGGACGAGTCGACAGACCTGTCCCAAGCATTGCCGCTGGATAAGGCCGCAGTGGTGAACGCCGGCAACGACGTCACCTTGGTTGCATACGGGCCGCTGGTCAAAACTGCCAAGGATGCTGCCATGGCCGCCGCCGACGAAGGCATTTCGGTGGAAGTGATTGACCTCAGGTCGCTGGCTCCCGTTGATTATCCTGTGGTCGAAGCCTCGGTACGAAAGACAGGGCGGCTGGTTATCACCCATGAAGCCGGTCAATCCGGCGGCCTCGGAGCTGAAATTGCCGCAAGCATCACCGAACGCTGCTTCAACTACCTCGAGTCCGCGCCCGTCCGTATCACCGGCTTTGACGTTCCGTATCCCTACTCAAAGCTCGAAATGCATCACCTGCCGGATCTGGACAGGATTCTTGACGGTGTGGACCGCGCCCTCGGCCGCCCCAACTCCCTGAGTGGACTGGAAGGATGACCGCCACCATGATCAAGGAATTCAGGCTCCCGGACCTCGGTGAGGGACTGACCGAATCGGAAATCCTGAGTTGGAAGGTGGCAGTGGGTGACACTGTCACGTTGAACCAAGTCATTGCCGAGGTCGAAACCGCCAAAGCCGTGGTGGAGTTGCCTTCGCCGTTCGCCGGCACTGTGGCCGCGCTTCATGAGCAGCCCGGGACCGTGGTGGAGGTTGGGAAGCCGATTGTCTCCTTCGAGGTTGACGACGCCGGAACCTCCAACGGGAATGGCGCGCCTGTTGCTGGGGCTGGCTCCGATGGAGGCGAATTCTCCGAGACCGATGAAGCGGCAGCGAGTCCCGCGAAACGCGAGCCGAACCTGGTTGGCTACGGCGCCGTCGTCGAACATTCCGGCCGCCCGGCTCGACGGGCGCGCAGTCAGCAGAGGCCTGAACCCGCTGGGGCCCCGGAAGCGCTTGCCACGCGGCCGAAGGAGCCGGCTGCCGAGCGGCCGCGCTCAACGCCTCCGGTACGCAAGCTGGCCCGCGACCTCGGGATCGACCTGGAGTTCGTTTCCGGAACCGGACCCGGCGGCTTGATTACCCGCGAAGATGTTCAGGCCTTCACGGGAACAACGGAAGCACCTTCGGCTCCCGTTTCCAGGCCGGGGCGTGAAACGCGTACGCCCATCAAGGGCGTCCGCAAGTTCACTGCTGCGGCCATGGTGGCAAGTGCCTTCACTGCCCCGCACGTGACCGAGTTCCTGACCGTCGATGTGACAGCAACCATGGAGTTGTTGGCGAGGTTGAAAGGCAACAAGGCGTTCGAGGGCTACAAGCTGACGCCTTTAACCATCGCCGCGAAGGCGGTCCTGGTAGCGCTGCGGAACAATCCGACGCTGAACTCCAGTTGGGATGAGGCAAGCCAGGAAATAGTTCAGTTCAACTATGTGAACCTGGGCATTGCAGCGGCGACCCCGCGTGGCCTGACGGTGCCGAATATCAAGGACGCCGACCAGCTGACGCTTCGTGAGATTTCCACCGCCCTGACGGAACTAACGGAAACCGCTCGAGCCGGGAAGACCTCGCCCGCGGATCTCTCCGGCGGGACCATATCAATTACCAACATCGGAGTCTTCGGGATCGATGCGGGCACCCCCATCCTGAATCCCGGAGAGGCGGCGATTCTGGCTTTGGGCGCCGTCAGGAAGGCACCGTGGGTTGTCGATGATCAACTGGCGGTTCGGCAGGTGATGTCGCTCAGCTTGTCGTTCGACCACCGGCTGGTGGACGGCGAACAGGGCTCACGATTCCTCGCTGACCTTGGCGCCATCCTGGCGGATCCCGCCATGGTCATGACCATGATCTAGTGCACAGGCTGCGTCGGCCCATCCCTTTACGAGTGCTTGCAGGAAACTGCAGTCAAGGGGTGGGCCGACGTGCGTCAATGGCAGTGTCGGTCAATCCTCGGTCGGCGTGGTCCTGTTCGAGTGGACGCTTCGCCAGCTGTGCTCAGGCTCGTAACCGAGCACCCTGCGCGCCTTGTCGATGGAGAGCATGGTCTCATGTTCGCCCAGTTCCTTGACGACCTCGACGCCGGGAAAGACTTCCGCTGCCAGCTCTGCGCTGCTGCGGCTCATCACGGTATCAGCGGCCGCGATGATGAACGTTTCGAACCCAGGTTCCACGTGCTCGAGAGCGCGCACGACAGCGAGGGCGCCGTCACGGGCATCGATGTAGCCCCAGAGGTTCCACTTGCGCAGGGTGGCGTCGGCGTCGAAGGACGGAAAGGCCTCATAGTCCTCCGGATCCATGACGTTGGAAAAGCGAAGCGCCGTGATACTCAGTTCCGGGTCCCAGCGCGTGAGCTGGATGGCCATCTGCTCCTCAAGGTGTTTGACCAGGGAGTATGTGCTCTCCGGTCGTGCCGCGTACTCTTCGTCCACGGGGATATAGGGAGGATCGACGTCGAAAGGCAGGCCCAGGACGGTCTCACTGGATGCGTAGACGATTTTCTTGATTCCGGCCCGACGTGCAGCCTGGAACACGTTGTAGGTGGAGACCATGTTGTTTTCGAAGATCGCGGCGTCGGGAGCCAGCCCTGGTGCGGGGATGGCGGCCAAGTGCACGACGGCGTCCAGGCCATCGTGTCGGTCGTCCAAGCCGAGGATGACGTCCACAACCTGTCCGTAGTTTCGAAGGTCGACGTTGACATAACCGGGGCCTCGTGTGCCCACCCGGTCAATATTTAATACCTGATGGCCGTCCTGGGTGAGCCGCCGGACCACGCTCCGGCCCAGTTTTCCGCTTCCGCCGGTGACGGCAACTTTCATTGTGTGCTCCTTATGGTCGATTCAGGGGCATGGAGGGACGCCTTGCCTCCAGCCTAGGTGTGACCTGGGCCGCAGCCCACCCTTATGACGGGCCCTGGGAATCCTAGGTATGCCGATACCAGCCACGCGTTGGAGGTCGGGGCAGGGTTGTCCTTCTCGGTTGTCCGAACAAGCGTCGGTGCCTGTTCTTGCTTTTGTTTATGTTCGTAGTGGTGTGTGGTGGTGGTTGCGGCGGGGTGTTTGGTGGGGGTCGATGTGGGGTGGGGGGATGAACCAGGGTGTGCCGGTGTCGTTGTTGATGCGCCATTGTTCTTTGTGGATGAGGTGGTGGTGGTGGGAGCAGAGGAGGGTGCCGTTTTCTGTTCCTGTGGTGCCGCCGTGTGACCAGTAGGTGATGTGGTGGGTTTCGCACCAGGGTGCGGGCATGGTGCAGTCGGGGAAGGCGCAGCCTTGGTCGCGGGCGGTGATGGCTTTGCGGATGTGGGGTGGGAAGAGGCGGGTGCTGCGGCCGATGTCGAGGATTTGGGAGTCGGTGCCGAGCAGGACGGGGATGATGTCGGCGTCGCAGGCGATTTTGCGGATGGTGTTCGGGTGCAGGGGGCCGGTGAACGTCGCTGTCCCGGTGCTGATGCTGGGGGAATGTGCGGTGTGGTTGTAGCGCTCGATGGTGTTGAGGAGTTCGCGGTGGTCGATGGTGACGGTGAGTTGGGGTCGGAGTCCGCCGTTGGAGGGTAGCTTTCCGGTGGTCATGGCCAGGGCGCAGGCTCCGACGAGTCCGTCGAGGAGTTTCTGGGCCCGGGAGCGGCGGTCCAGTACCGGCCCGGGGTTGGCCTCGGGGACGGCCACTGTGGCACTAGTACCCCGGCGTGTTGGGCTGGTGGCGGAGTGCGGGGCTGACGCTGTGCTGCTGTGCGTGTCCTCGACGGCGCCGGTGCTGGTGCCGGGCTCGGTTGTCCCGGGTTCTGTGGTGCTGCTGCCGGTGGTGAGTCGGGGGTTGGTGGCGGTGTTCATGGCGGTGGTGAGGGTTTCGTATTGTTCGGCGGTGACGAAGATTTCGAGGTGGTGGAGTCCGTAGCGGCGTCGGCGTCGCAGGAACGCGCCTTGGGTGTGGCGGAGGGCTTCTTCGGATGGTTCGGGGCCGTCTTGGTCGATACGGTCGGTCCAGCGTCGGGTCATGGTGGTGACGAAGTCGGGGTCGGACTGGGTGGCTGTGGTGGCCAGGGCGTGTTCCATCCGGGTGATGGTGTCCTGGTCGGTGAGGTGTTGGATCTTCTCCAGGGCGGTGGCGATGATCGT